>NZ_JBHSEP010000031.1:0-72446 GCF_042654645.1 Cohnella hongkongensis
AAGATCGCCAGTAAGCTCCGCCAGCAAGGCGTCGTGATCTCCGAGAGAACGGTGACAAGGATCATGAACAAGCAGCAGTGGCGATCCAGAACGGTCAAAAAGTATAAGGCCACAACGAACGCCAAACCTAACTTGCCGGTGCAAGAAAATGTATTGAACCGGGAATTTACGGCAAGCAAGCCCAATGAGAAATGGGTGACAGACATGACCTACGTCGGGACGGAGGAAGGTTGGCTGTACCTGGCGAGTGTAATGGACTTGTACTCCCGCAAGATCGTCGGCTGGCACATGAGCGACCGAATGACGAAGGAATTGGTGCTGCAGGCGCTGAGGCAGGCTCACGACCGTCAACAGCCCAGCGGAGAAGTGCTGCATAGCTCGTAAGGAGAAAGGAATATGAGCAATATCGCGTCAATCCGAACATGTCCGGTCTTAACTTTTTTCGCGCAGCGCTGGGGCTGTCTGAGAGTCCGTTTGCTTGAGCTACAAATCGTTGATTATACTAACGGCGGGCCTATCCTCCGCATTCTTAGCAATATGGGAAGTCTATGAGGGGAGGATATAGATCTTCGCCCCGCTGTTCAATTTCTTTCTATGCTTGTTTAATAGCTTAATGAGTCTAGTTTGTAACTCTTCATAACGACGATCTACAGAGGATATCAATTCGATCTTATTCTTAAACAGATTATTAAGTGTTTTTTCTGTCTCAATGCCTCTGATTGCATTTTGCCGTTTTCCGTTTATTACAACCTTTTTTGCAGTTTCTATAATGTATCTTTCACAATTCATATTCTTAAATCCAATGAATTTACTTGGGCCAAAGTGGTTAATTGATTCTATGTAGTACCACACTCTGAAATTAGAGAGGCGTTTTTGAAGTGTTTCGCACTTTCCCAAGTCAATATTGAATTGCTTTATGTTTTCAATAACATCTTCGAGCCGATCTACCAATTCAATCATACTCACCATCCCCTTAATTAATTTCATTGAAATCGAGCGTTTTATAATATTGTATGTTTGCGTTTCATCAAGGTATGACCATGGGTGTATCTGTTTTTTTATGTTTGGAACTTTGCTCGAAAATGGGAAGAGTCACACCAGTCTAATAGTTATTGGGACTTCTGCCGTGAGCATAGGATGGAGTTGTCAATAAAAGTGCAGTTTGAAAACACACTCATGCAGAAATCCCGTTTCTACGCTGCTCGTGAAAGCATTCTTTCGCGATAAATAACCGGCGGCCAGCCCCCTGGATTAGAGGTGTAGATCCGCCGCCTGTTGTAGTCAATCATGATGTACCTGAAGATAACCGACTTTATATACGCCATCGGGTAATGCTCCGTGCGGATCTTGTATAGCTTTTCTTTCTTTAGCGTTGCAAAGAAGCTTTCCATCCGCACGTTATCATAACAGCGCCCCGTGCCGCTCATGCTTTGAACGGCGTCGCGATTTGCTAGACTCTCGCGGAAAGCATGGCTCGTGAACTGGCTGCCTCGATCGCTGTGATAATTCATTCCGCGAGCGTTCCTGGCTTTACATGCGTTCTCAAAAGCTTAGATGCAGAGCTCCTTGCGCATGTTGTCATCCATGGCAATGCCTACGATCTCTCCGTTGAAACCATCCATTACAGCCGATAGATACAGCTTGCCGTCTGAGCATGGGACTTCGGTGATATCCGATAGCCACTTTTTATTAGGTGCTGAAGACCTGAAGTCTCCGCGAAGCAGGTTCTCGCTCTTCTGAGCTGTAACATCCTCGCGTGTAATGCCGTTCGGATGTCGCTTGGCCTTCTTAGACGGTGCTGTAGCTGGTCTGAATCTCTATTTGTGACAGCGCCAGCAGGATACGCTGGACGCCGTAATTACTGTTGTCTTCATGTTCGCCGATGATGTCCTTGATTTTGACCAGAAGGCGTTGCTGCCGCTCCTGTTTGGGCGTAGGCTTCAAGCTACGGTAATAGCCCGATTCGCTGACAGCAAGCACTTCGCACATCTGCTTGACGGTCCATCGATCCCGTCGTTCACGGATGTAAGCATAGAGCTGGCATGCCTTTATCGCTTCCGGTCTTTTGCGAAAAACCCTAATGCATCCTTGAGAATTTCATTCGCGCGTCGCAACTCGCCGATTTCTAATTCAATTTCTCGCGCGGTCTTGTCGGCAGAAGCATAAGCGCGTCCGCTCCCGATATGCGTGCCGTCGCCGTGCAGCGTTCTTCTCTTTCTCCATTCCTGCAAGGTGTGGTAGGGAATGCCCAACTGCTCTGCGGCTTTCTTGGGGCCAATCTCATCGCTCAATCTTACTGCTTCTTCTTTGAATACTTTGTCGTACCGATTCATTGTCGTTCGCTCCCTCGTTAGCTTTCATTTTATTTCATATGAGGGTGTTTTTCGACTGCATTTTTATCGTAGCACTCCAAAAAGAAAAATGCGATCGCGATCAAGCTTACATCCGAAACGGCCCAGCACATCAAGAAGTTGTTTTTTGACGATCTATCGCGCAAGACTTTTACCGAAGTCCTCGATTTTACAGACTATACATTAGATCATTCCGAGGAACAAAAGGAGATTGAAGAGATTTTCGACCTGCTGGACGTAGATACGATTTATGAGATGAAGTGGGTTTGGGTAGACGATCTTACGCGTCTGGAAGAACTGCACCCGTAGAGGTAAATCGTGGCGGTGCCCGCGGACAAGGAGGCATTCCGCACGCAGGGGAGCGAAGCGGACGAGCACGGCATGAAGTAGCGGAATGAAGCTCAAGCTGGAATGACGGCCGGCGAGTATGGTTTAATAAAGACAAGGTGTTCGCTTGGAAGGGGATAAAAGGCAACGAGGAAATAGGCCGAAGCATGGCATACGAGGGGGGGATGGTGTGCAGCGGGACGACGGAGATAACGCCACCCTATCCTGGAAGCGAACGATGTGGATCTTATGGGGCGGTGTGTTGCTCTGCAGCTCCAGCTATACGATGGCGGTTCCTTTCTTGCCCTTGTTTCTGTTCGATCTGGGCGTGAAGGAGTCGTCGGTGAATCTGTGGGCGGGGATCGTGCACTCCTCCGCCTTCCTTGTGGGAGCAGTGATGGCTCCGCTCTGGGGCTCGCTGGCGGACCGATACGGCAAACGAAATATGGTGATTCGCGCGGGGTTCAGTCTGGCCGGAATATACGCCTTGGTCGCCGCCGTTCAGACGCCCGAGCAGTTGGTCGTCGTGCGAATGCTGCACGGCTTCGTCGGGGGATTCGTCCCCGCCTCGATGGCGATTGTGGCCTCGGTGGCGCCGAAGCACAAGATGGGCTGGAGCCTCGGCATGATGCAAGCGGGGACGATGACGGGCGGAATTCTCGGGCCGTTGTTCGGCGGGTTGCTGGCCGATCTGTTCGGCTTCCGGCAATCGTTCATCGTGTCCGGAGCGACGATCATGGCAGCTACGCTGGCGGTCCTCATCTGGGTGAAGGAAGGGACTGAGCCGACAGAGAGCAGAAGGTCCAGCTATCGGGATAATTTGCGCGTGGTTCTTTCCAATCCGATGCTGAAGAAGCTGCTGCTTCTTCTGATCGTTTTTCAGGTTTCCTTTAATATGATTCAGCCGCTGCTCACCTTGCATATCGCGAACCTGCAAGGGAGCGTTCAAGATGCCGCGCTCACATCGGGTCTGGTCTTCTCCTTGATCGGAATAGCCGGCATTATCGCTTCTCCGCTGTGGGGAAGGGCGGGGGAGCGAAGAGGGTTCGCCCCGATTCTGGCCCTCTGTCTCCTCGGCGGCGGTCTGGTCGCGAGCCTGCAATTTTTCGTCCATCAGCTGTGGTTGTTCGCCTTTGTTCAATTTTTGTTCGGGTTGATGATCGCGGGAATCGTGCCGGCGATCCAGACGATGTTCGTCAAGGGCACCGATGAAGAGTTCCGGGGCAGATCGTTCGGCATGACGGCCAGCGCCAACCAGCTCGGTTCCGCATTGGGACCGCTCTTGGGAGGGGCGCTGGGGTTGTTCCTGAACATCCATTGGATCTTCGTTACGACCGGATTGCTGCTCGTATGCGCCGGCCTGTCGGCCGCGACGAAGCGTGCCCGCCATAGGCAGAGCCTTGAAGGGTAACCCGACCGCGCTTGCGGTCGGGTACGGCTGCTGCCCGTCCATGCCGTCCGCCTCTGGGAAAAGAGGTATAGCTTAACGCGACGAAGACATACTACAGTCGAATGGCAGCTATACAAAAGGACTGAGGAGGACGGTTAATGGGCGTATTAAGCGGAAATCCCAAGGACGAGCCGATGCATTATGGAGAAATATCCAGCGTATGGGGATCGTCCAAAGCGGCCAAGGGCGCCGCATCGGGTTACCAGGTTTTCTTGAACCATGCCGGAGACAACGACTTGAAGGAGCTTATTTCCGACTACATTAAACAAGCGAAAAAAGAAATCGAGGAATTGGACCAGCTGCTGAATGCGAACGGGATCACTCCGGCGCCCGCCATGGCCGATAAGCCGGCCGTTAAGCTGGAGGACATCCCGGAGGGGGCCCGATTTATGGATCAGGAAATCGCCGCCGCCCTCAGCGTCGACATATCGGGAGGGCTGGTCGCCTGCAGCGCGGCCATGGCCATGTGCATCCGGGAGGATATCGCCGCGCTGTTCGCCAAGTATCATACGGAGAAGGTGGTCCTTGCCGGACGAATTCTTCGTCTTCTGAAGGATAAGGGCTGGTTGATCCCGCCTCCGCTGCAGGTCAAACGCCCGGAGCACGAAAAGTAAGCCCAAGAGGACCTCATCCCTCACCTGCGTGAGTGCTGAGGTCCTTGTTGGCGTACGGGCGGACATTACATTTGGATCGCCATTTGGGCATGCTTCGTATCGTTCGCCAGCAGCTGCTCGAGGTTGTACGAAGGGTACAGGCCGCGTTCGTACATATAGCGGAACGCTTTGCCGTGCAGCTCGATCGCTTTGTTTAGCTGATTCTGGAGCGTTGCGCGCAAGGAAGGGGTAGCGGTCTCGGTGATGGCGATGGCGTAATTCCGTACGGAGGTTTTGGCGCAAATCAGCAGATGAGCGGCGAAGAAGGCGGTCATGTCGCTCGGCAGCGCGCCCCGGGTATGCACGGGAGCAAGCTTGAAGTAGGGGACCAGCTCTTTAAGATGATGCTCCAGTCCCGCGATCGCTTCTTCGTACAGCGCCTTCAGGGCCGGGTCCTTCACCTGAGCGATATTCATTTTTAGATCCATCAGACAGTTGGATTGAAAGGCCACCAATTCATGAATTTCCATCGTTTCGTGCCAAGCCAGATGCTTTTCATGCCCTTTGTTCATAAGCCGCGTATCCCTCCATCGTTATCAATAGGATACATATATGCCTATATTTTCGAAGCGGGAATTTGTCCGGGGCAAAAAAGGACGGCCGCGAGAGGCTTCGAACGCTTCCCCGCTGCCGGGAGCGATTTTGGCGGGGCGGCCGCCGGATTGAACTGGTATAATATAGAGGCTGAGAGAGGAAAACCGCCCGCCGATTCATGAAAGAAGGACGAGGATCCTGCCTTGCGGCGGGGTCTATTTTTATTTCGACACGCCCGCCCCCCGAGGCGAGTATGGAGATGAAGATGATGGGTGTCATAAAAAGAGGCTTGCAGCAGCTAAAGTCGAGCATTACGTACAAATGGATGCTGCTTCTTATCGCGATCACGTTGGTCCCGCTTTTTATATTGGGAATGGTCTCGTATTCGATTAGTAAGGATGCGATCGACAAGAAGGTCGCCGACTCCTCCAAGCAGCTCATCAGGCAGACCGTGTATAATATGGACACCCGGCTATCGGGATACAAGGATATGGTCATGCAGATGATTACGAGTCCGGAGATCATGTCGTTGCTGCACAGAATTCAGAAGCGCGATGAAAGCGCTGTCGAGAACCTGTCGCTGACGACCAAGCTTGCCTACTATACAGCGGTCTCCCCGGAGTTCAAATCGGTATCCTTCATGACGGATTCGATGTACATTAAAGGGATTTTTCGCTGGGACGATCAGGAGGAGCATCGGGCCGACTTCTATAACCGGACGATGTCGGCCGGGAACGACTTCGTATGGTTTCCGACGCGGCTCGGCTTTTTTTCGGATACGGCGGACAGCCACGAAGAGATGGTATTCTCCGTATCCAAGCAAGTGTTCAACATTCATGACGGCCGTCAGCTCGGCATGGCGGTCGTACTGGACATTCGCGAGGAGATGCTCAGCGACATCTTGAAGAGAAACGCCGAAAGCGAGCTGCGCACGGAAAGCTTCATTATCGACAGGAACGGAGCTATACTGTCGCATGCGGACAAGTCGATGCTGCTGACCTCCGCCGAACAGTGGTTCGAGGGGGACGAAAGCTCCTTCCTGCATAGCGGCGAGACGGAGGACAGCTTCGTTGCCCACTATAAAGGGAAGGAAGTCATGGTCAATTACTTGCAGCTTCAGAGCAATGATTGGAGGGTCGTGCACGTCATCGAGCGCTCGAGCTTGTACCAAGACTCGGATCGGGTCATCCAGGTGATTGCTATAGTGATTATGGCGGGCGTCCTGTTCTCGATCGTTACCGCGTATGCGATGGCCAGCTCCGTGTCCAGCCCGCTGAAGGCGATGGTGAAAGCGATGAAGCAAATCCATATCGGCAATCTGTCGACCCGAATCAAGCGGCAAAACCGTAAGGACGAGATCGGAAGTCTGCAATATCATTTCAACGATATGGTAGAGAGAATCGAGGAGCTGGTGAGAGCGGTCTATCAGGAGCAGAACAATAAAAGGATCGCAGAAGTCAAAGCGCTGGAGGCACAGATTAATCCGCACTTTTTATATAATACCCTTGATGCGATTAAGTGGACGGCCCTGTTCCAGAAAGCGAACCATGCGGCGGAGATGGCCCGATTATTGTCCAGGCTGCTGCATATCAGTATTGGAAAAGGAAGCGACACGGTACTCGTGCAAGAGGAAATCGAACATGTCGAGTGCTATATGGGCATTCAAAATTTGCGGGCTGCAGGCCGGATCGATGTCCAGTACGACATCGCCGACGAAGTGAAGCTGTACAGAACGCCGAAGGTGATCCTGCAGCCGATCGTGGAGAATGCCGTCCTGCATGGATTTGCCGACCAGACGGAAGGCGGAGTCATTACGATCCGATGCTGGCAGGAGGGAAGCCGCCTCCTCTTCGAGATCAAGGATAACGGGCAAGGCTTCGAGCAAGCGCTGTACGGCCCGGGGGAGCATGACCTCGGCGAATTGCCGAAGGGCGCTTCGTTCCTCGGCGTCGGTCTCTCCAACGTAGAAGAGCGCATCAAGCTGATCTGCGGCGAGGATTACGGACTCGACATCGCCAGCAGCCCCGGCGAGGGAACCGCCGTTGTCATTACGCTTCCCGTGATGAAAGGAGAGAGCAGCCGTGTATAAAGTGTTGATCGTGGACGACGAGCATTTGGTTCGATACGGCATCAAGGCGATGATCGATTGGGAGAGCATCGGCTTTCAGGTTGTCGGGGAAGCGGCCAACGGCAAGGAGGGGCTGCTCGCCTTCGAGGAGCTGGCTCCCGACGTCGTCATCTCCGATATTAAGATGCCGGTCATGGACGGCATGGGATTGATCGGCCGGGTGAGAGCCCAGGACAAGCAGGCGAAGCTGATCCTGCTTACCTGCCTGGAGGATTTCGATTACGCGCAGCAAGCTCTGAGGCTGGGGACGACCGATTATTTAATCAAATCGGACATGATGCCGAAGGATCTGGAGCAGGTGATGTTGAACCTGAAATCCTCGCTCGACGAAGAGCGGGCGGGAAGCGGGCGTCTCTCCGAGCCGCAAGCGGGCGAGTCCTCTGCGGAATCGGGGGCTGCGGACACGCTTCTGATGGGGCTTGCGAATGGCACCTTATCTGCCGCTCACGTGACGGAAGCGAGACTGCAAGCCCTGGGCCTGTCCGAGTGGAAGGGACGGCTTGCGCTGCTTCATATCGGCGCCGACTCTATCGAGGAGGTCGGCAAGCGGATGTCGGAGAGCGAGCGGGCTCTGCTGCATACGCGAGGCGTCGAGGCTATTCGGGAAGCGTGTGCCTCCGAAGGCTGCGTCAGCGAGCAGTTCTCGGGAAGCGCGGGGGAATGGAACGTGCTGATCAAGGACGTAGAGAGCGATACCGCCGCGAGGATCGGCGAGCGCGTCATCGCCCGATTATCCGACGATTGGGGCGTATCGGTGACGGTCGGGGCCAGCAGTCCGTTTCCGTCGCTCGCGGCGCTTCGCGACGCGTATTCGCAAGCGGAGCACCGGTATAAGCTGAAGCTGTTCCTGGGCTGCGGAATCGTCATCGATTCGGAGCCCCGGCAGCGAGCCGAACCGGGAAGCGTTCCGGCTCCGATGATGAACAAGAAGCTTAACGAATATTTGTATTCTCTGGACAAAGAGGCGATGAGCCGGTACGTGATCCATATTTTCGACGATGCGGAAGCGAGGCTGGATTACGAGAGGGTGCAATTAATCTCCATCGAGCTCTTGCTTAATCTGACGGCGATGTATTCCGAGTTAACGAACGATCACGAATGGGTATATGAGCGGAAGAAGGAGCTGTACGATCAGATCAAAGGGCTGGAAACGCTGGAGGAGATGAAGCGGTGGTTCGTCGAGGTATACGAGGAATTGATTCGGAAGGTGCGCAGCGTCTACTCCAGCGATCAGGGCGCAATCCCCAAGGTCATCGCCTATATCGAGCAGAACTACGACCGGGAGCTGTCGCTGCAGGTGCTCAGCCAGCACGTCCATTTAAGCAAAAATTATTTAGCCAACCTGTTCAAGAAAGAAACGGGCCAAGGGGTTATCGACTACATTACCAAGGTCCGGCTGGAGAGAGCGAAGGCGCTGCTTCGCGGCACGGATCTGAGGAGCGGCGAGATCTGCTCGAAGGTGGGCATCCCGGACTCCAAATATTTCTCCAAGCTGTTCAAGAAGATGGAGGGCATGACGCCAAGCGAATACAGGGAGAGAGTCGGGTCGTCTGAAGGATCTGTAGATCGGACACCGGCAGGATGAAATTCTACACCGCACGGATCGATCGGGGATTCGTGCGGTTTGCGGTTAAGCGGTATTTTACGACAGAGAGAGCGGTTAATTCCGTTTTGGCAAGGTTCGACAAGGATTAAAATGGAGTTCAGGAGCAGGTTGTAGACGCTTACAATCTGGCGAGAGGGTGGGCGCGACGCTCCGAATTTCATGAGACAAAGGGGAAACGGCCAATGGCAAGAAACAAAAAGACATCGATTCTGCTGACCGCGCTGGCAACCGTCCTGATTCTGGCGGGCTGCTCGGGCAACTCGAGCAAGCCGGCAAATACGAGCCAGCCTTCGGAGACAAGCAGCGGCTCCGGCGGCAGCGCGAAGACCGAGCCGGTAGAGATTACGTTCTGGAATCTGTTCGGCGGCGGCGAGGGAGATTTCGTCGATCAGATCGTGAACGGATTTAACGAATCGCAGCAGGAAGTCGCCGTAAAGACGTTAAGACTGGAGTCCAACGAGTATTACGCCAAGTTCGGCACGGCGCTGGCTTCGGGCAAAGGCCCCGACGTGGCCGTCTCCCATGCGGACCGATTGGCTCCGTTCGTGAAGGCAGGCCAACTCAGCCCGCTCGATGAGCTTGCCGCCAAGGCGGAGTTCAACTTCAGCGAGATTACGGACGCGAACGTAGAGAGCGTCAGCTATGAAGGCAAGCCCTATGCCGTTCCGCTCGATACGCATTTCCATATGTTCTATTACAACAAGGATTTGTTAGGTCAGGCGGGATTGCTGAACGAGGACGGCACGCCGAAGTTCGGCGACATCTCCCCGGAGGGCTTCAAGCAGTTTCTGACGGAGATCCAAAACAAGGTGCCGGACGTCACGCCGTTCGGCGTTAATACGCCGTACTTCCACGAGCCGTTCTACAATTTGTACTACCAAGCCGGAGGAAGCATCCTGACGGAAGACCTTAGCAAGGCGGATCTGAACAACGAGAAGGCGATTAGCGTGCTGAACTTCTATCTGGATTTGTACGACCAAGGGCTCAGCGACATTAACGACAAGACGCCTTGGGACACGTTCCACAGCGGGAAATCCGCGACGTGGTTCGGCGGCGTATGGGAAGCGGGCTGGCATCTCGGCGAGGCAGGGCTGAACGTGGGCATTACGTCCATTCCTCCGTTCTTCGGCAGCGAGTCCCATTGGTCCGGCTCGCACACGCTCGTCATCCCGGATTACGTGACGGACGAGAAGAAAGTGGCGGCTATGAAGTTCATGAAGTACTTCACGATGGAGGGCGGCAAAATTTGGGCGCAGGCGGGCCATGTGCCGGCAGGCAAAGCCGTTACGGCGAGCGAGGAGTACTTAAACCTGCCCTACCGCGAAGAGTTCATCCAGTCTCAGAAGACGGTGAAATACGCGCCTAAGACCGACCGGTACAATGCGATCGACACGGTCGTCAAGGAGACGCTTCAGGGCATTATCTTCAAGACCATCTCGGTCGAAGAGGGATTAAGCGGCATGGAAAAAGAGATCAACGAGATCGTCCAGAACTGATTGGCCGCAAGGAATGGAGCCGCGTAGGAAGGATGCGGCTCCTTCATCTTATAGACAGAAGGTTGGCCCGCCAACCGTTGGAGGAGAATGAACGTGAACGCTCAACCAGGAGCCGGCGTCCGGTGGAAGAGACATCTCAAGCTGGAATTGTCGGCGCTCGCTTATTTGTCTCCTTTTATCATCCCGCTGCTTGTTTTCTATATTTGGCCGCTTATTCGCGGCGTGTGGATCAGCTTTCATTCCTGGGGCATTCTGGGCATGCAGAAATACGTTGGCCTCGATAATTACACGAAGCTGCTGTCCGGCGGCGATTTCTTCAGGAGCTTATGGAACAGCTTATATTTCGTGCTGTTAATCGTTCCGGTCATCATTGTGCTGGGGTTATCGTTAGCTCTGTTAATTCAACGGAAAATTCCGTTCAAGACGACGTTCCGGTCCATCTATTTCCTTCCGTATGTCCTCTCCGTGTCCGTAATCAGCTTCATCTGGCTGCGGATGTTCGACTCGAAGAACGGGCTGGTGAATGTGATCCTCGAGTCGGTGGGGCTATCTTCGGTGAATTGGCTGACCGACCCGAACGCGGCATGGTGGTCGATCGTAATCGCGACCGCCTGGTGGACCGTCGGGTTCGTCATGGTGCTGTTCCTGGCGGGGCTTCAGGAAATCTCTCCGGATCTGTATGAGGCGGCCGACATCGACGGAGCGTCGGCGGTTAGCAAATTCCGCTATATTACGCTGCCCGGCCTATCCTCCGTTTTAAAGGTGCAAATCTTTTTCCAGATCATTGCGGGGTTAAAGCTGTTCGGGCAAGTGCAGATCATGACGAACGGAGGCCCGGGAGACGCAACGAATACGATCGTCCGTACTATCTACGTCACGGGCTTCAAGAAGGACATGTTCGGTCTTGCGGCCGCGCAATCTACGCTGTTCTGCATCTTTATGCTGCTGATCGCCGCCGTTCAATACGCGCTGATGAACAGGAAACCATCGTAATGGAGGGAAAATACAGTGGCTAGAGCCGCAATCTATGGGTTAACCGTCCTGTTGGCCGTCGTATTTGTTCTCCCTCTGGCCTGGATGTTCGTCGTGTCCTTTAAGCCCGAAGGCGTGTCCGCGATTACGATCCAGGAATGGATCGACTTCTCGGATTGGACGATACGAAATTACGACAAGGTGCTCACGGAATCCCAAATCTTGAAATGGACGTTCAATAGCTTGGTTATCGGCGCGGCGACTACGGTCATTGCCGTGGCGACCAGCTCGCTTGCCGCATTCGCGTTCGCGCGCAAATCGTTCAAGACGAAAGCGTTCTGGTTCATTCTGTGCGCCTCGGGTTTGCTGATCCCGACGGAGGCTATGCTCATCCCCTTATATGAAACGGTTCTGAGTCTCGATCTGCTCGATAGCAAATGGGGAATTATTCTGCCCGGCCTGACGAATCCGCTTGGACTGATCTTGATTCTGCAATTCATGAACGGGTTGCCGAAGGATTATATGGAGGCTGCGCAAATAGACGGCTGCAAGGATCTTCGGCTGTGGTGGTCGATCTATATGCCGCTAACGCGCTCGGCGATGGTCTCGATCGGCATTTTTTACTTCATCCTATCCTGGAACAATTTCATCTGGCCTTATATCGCCATTAATTCGGAAGAGAACATGGTGCTTGCGACGGGACTTCCGACCTTCCTGGCGAACAACGTGCTGCATGTGAATACGATTATGGCGGCTAGCGCCATTGCGGCCATCCCGACGATGATCGTTTATATTTTGCTTCAGAAGCATATCGTGCAAGGCGTCTCCATGACGGGAGTCAAAGGGTAAGACGGGAAAGGCGCGGAGAGGGAGGCCCGATTCCGGGTGGAAGCGAGCGAGTTACATTATGGCATCAAGTTAAAAGGAGCAGGGGAATCCGTATGACGACTAAAATGTATATCAAGGATTATCCGAGACCGCAATTCGTCCGCACGGAATGGACCAACCTGAACGGAGAGTGGAGCTTCGGATTCGACGATCAGGATGTCGGTGAGCAGAACGGATGGGCGGAGCGGTTCGGCGGCGATCGCAAGATCGCCGTTCCGTTCACCTACGAGACAAAGGCAAGCGGGATAGGCGAAGAGGAGCATCATGCCCATATCTGGTACCGGCGCACGATCGATATTCCCGCAGCCGAATCGGGCAAGCGAACGATTCTTCACTTTCAGGCCGTCGATTACGTGGCGAAGGTGTGGGTGAACGGCCGCTTCGTCGGCCGGCATCAAGGCGGTTATTCGGCTTTTTCCTTCGACATCACGCCCTATATCGTCTATGGCGAGAGCAACAGCGTGACGGTCAAGGCCGAAGACAGCATGAATGCCGCCCAGCCGCGCGGGAAGCAGCGCTGGGTTCGGGATAGCTTCGAATGCTTCTACGTCCAGACGACCGGAATCTGGCAGACCGTCTGGCTGGAGTACGTGAGCCCGATCCGTCTCGAACAGGTGAAGATGACGCCGGATATCGATAAGCGGACAGTGAAGCTGGACTATCATGTGGAGGGCGACCTGTCCGGCAGCGACCTTCGACTGGAGACGATTATTAGTCTGAAAGGCCATCAGGTGAAGCGCGTCAGTCTGGCTATCGACCGCGCATGGCTTCAGCTCGAGGTCGACCTCCTGCACGAGATGAACGGACCTTGGAAGATGTGCTACTGGACGCCCGAGAGTCCGAATCTGTACGATGTCGAATTTATTCTGTACCGCGGGGACGAGAAGCTGGATCATGTTTATTCCTATTTCGGGATGAGGAAGATCTCGACAAGGAACGGACAAGTGCTGCTGAACAACGAACCAATCTATCAGCGGCTGCTGCTGGACCAAGGCTACTGGCCGGAGAGCCATCTGACTCCCCCGTCGGAAGAAGCGATCCTTCGCGATATCGACGCGATTCTGGAGATGGGCTACAACGGCGTTCGGAAGCATATGAAAGTCGAGGATGCGAGATTTCTCTACTGGTGCGACGTGAAGGGCGTGCTCGTATGGTCGGAGATGGCGGCGACCTTCGAGTTCAACGACGATGCCGTTCAAAATTTCACATCCGAGTGGATGGAGGTTGTGCGCCAGTATTACAACCATCCCAGCATCATTACCTGGGTGCCGTTCAACGAATCGTGGGGCATTATGAATATTGCCACAGATCGAAGGCAGCAGGCGTTCACGGAGTCCATCTACCATCTGACGAAAGCCTTCGATCCTACCCGGCTAGTCGTGTCTAACGACGGCTGGGAGCATACGGTGTCGGACATTCTAACACTTCACGATTATGTAGAGAGCGGCGCAGAATTTCTGGAGCGCTACAGGGATAAAGACCGCATCGTAAATAATGAGATCGCCTTTAATAACAGGAAATACGCTTATGCCGACGGCTACCGCTACGGCGGCCAACCGATCATCCTGAGCGAATTCGGCGGCGTCGCCCTGAAGAACGAAATCGGATGGGGATACGGCAATCAGGAAGCTTCCGTCGATTCGTTCGTGAAGCGGCTACAGGACATCCACCGGGCGGTAAAGCAAACCGGCTACATCGTAGGCTACTGCTACACGCAAATTACCGACGTCCAGCAGGAAGTCAACGGCCTGCTGACGGAGGAGCGGGCGCTGAAGGTTCCTTTGGAGGTTGTGCGGGGGTTGAATGGGGGGTAACGCGAAGGAAATAACCGCGGCCGTTGTTTCAGGGGGACGAACGATATTGTTAATATCGGGGAAGGATTGATGGGGATATGTTGGATTCCGGTATCAGTTCCGAATCCAACACCGTCATTAGGGATTAAATAGTAGCGTCTGGGCAAACGATAAAACAAAAGCTCTGACTGCATAAGGTCAGAGTTTTTGCTGTGGCGAGAAGCCAGAACCTATAAGCCTCAAGGAAGTGACGGGAACCCGACTTGAGGTTGATTTGACTGTAAGTGCTTTCTCTGTAACTCCAGATGCTATAACTAGCATAAGTGATTATTAATATGGGGAATTATAGCCGCTTATAGTATTATTGACTCAAGACTATGGTTCTAAGGAATTGGATGTTATAAAAATTATTAAGGTAATAGCTGATGTCCAGTTCTACCTTGGGTTAACCTTTTCTCTATTACAGCGAGCAAAAAAGTGAATAGACTGGAAGAACGTTCGTGATCATCGTAAAAGAGAAGTCGTGACGAGATCAGTCCAGCGCAGTTCTATGTTGTTTTAGTAGTTTAATTGGTGTTGAACTCGAACAGGGCTACTCCGTAGCGAACAAGAGTAGAATATGAAACAGGCCTCATACCATGTACCACTTATTTTCTAGGGGATTGCTTTCGTTCCATGGTCAAAAAGATAGATTCCGAAACAGCTAATTGCGAAAACAGAACAATGATCATGTTGGTGAGGACCTCCGTAAGACTGTTGCTGCAGGTAAACGCATCCGTTTCCTTTTTTTTTGGTATTTGGAAACCACAGGGTTGGAGGATAATAAAATACTGGATAATGAAGGAATATGTTTAATGATGGCGAATTGTTACTATTGTACTGATCCTTAGTCCTTAATAAATTTGATTAGAGGGACTGCTATGAGTAAATCACTTAACACTGCAAACATTCTGAATGCTATTAGACCTGATAGACTTTTGATTTCGGATAGCCTCCAAGATCTCACGCTACCTGGACTCCTTGACTTTGTGAATGATTTTTCCTATAAAGATCTTGGAAGAGGCATGTTGAATCATGACCTTTTTTGTTTAGTTGAAACTCTTACAACCTTTGAAAATGATGAGGAAGGCACCACAACAGCAAAAGTACAAACATCAGATTTGGATAATATTCTGTTGTCTCTTTCATTAAAGGCATTTTTGAAGTCAAAGAAAACAAGCCATAAATGTAACCTTGCCTTTTTAACCCCACCATTTTCGTATAGCTTTCCACTCATGTTGTCATACCATCTCATTTTGCAACATTTGGCAGAAAAGATTTCTCCAGAACTCAGCGCGAAATTTCCACCCGGAACCGGAATTTTAATCATTAGTGATAATATCGAACTTTATTCACACATTGGCCGAACGAGTATTCAGAGTAATCAACTGTGGCAGTACATCAATACTTACGAAGTGAAAGCAAACCGCTTTAAAAAGTTCACTTTTTCTAAAGATACTAAGCATGTACAAAAGAATGATGGATCGCTTCCTTGGATTTCGCTTTTTAGGGCAGTTCGCCGCCAATTACCAGAACAACTCGATATGTTACCGCAAGTTATTATCGTCGATGTACAACCTTTACGTCATCGAAAACGGATTGCAGAGCTTCTAGAATGGGCAAAAAAATTTGCACCTCATATTATTGTGATAGCTCCGCTTTTTGATGATGGAGTGTACCAAAGTATAAAAAAACACATGGATCTTGTCATACCGATTGATTCATACGGAGTCGACTATCTGCGACAAGTTTTTCAGTTGAGAGATCAAATCGAACTTAATCCTGTCACGGCATCTTGGAGTTTATCGGCATCGCAATCGTATATTCAACTGAAAGATAGCATTGATGTTTACCTGCTCAAAGGTGTTAACGCACTTGAGGAATTGGTTAAGGAAATTGATGAGTCTTTATCGATTACCCGACATAAGGATGGCCAGCAGCATCCGGTTTTCCGAAAACTCAAAAGCCTAGTTAATGATATGCTAAGTCTGCCGGTGCCTCTTGAAATTTATGAACAAGTACGCGAGATAAATGGAAAGTCAAAGCTTTTAGATATCGTGAAAGCAACACTCAAAGTTACTTCAGAGGAAGAAGCAGATCGGAAACTAATCGCTCATATACTTCCACAACTTGTCCGTGACATCGTAGCATTGTACGAATTGTTGTATGGTCATCCCAGAACTCCCAAAGGGGAAGCTCTACTGCGGTTACTACATACAATTCGGAACGAACAGGTGACTGTTGTCGTGGCAAACAACTTTGCAGCCCAAGAGTTAAAATTATGGATTCGAATGCAAACGAAGTGGACGGCAAAGGAAGCAGAATACATTTCCGTCATCACTCAAGATCAATGGGCAAAGAACCAATTGAAAGAGATCTACTTGGAAGATAATAAAGCACCCGACCATGTCGTTTTACTGAGTCCATGGAAACTGAAATACATTGGGGCTTTCTTTATACATGCAAAAAGTAAAGTCTCTTGCATTTCATATGAGCATGAGATCAATTTGTATCGATATCAAATAAATAAAGCTTTCGGACAAAATAATGGCTACATTGAGGATCTCATTCATAGTTTGTTGAGCATCCCCAAAGTAGACCTGACTTCTTTAAGGCCGTTACCAACAAAAAGAACAAATGTTTTTGTGAGAACGATTAATGTGAAACCGATGAATGCTAGTGACTTTGTGGCATCTGAATCATTTACATCGATCGATACGTTGTTCGAAGATGAAATGTTACTTGGAATGTTGGGAGAGCAAGAAGAACAGGAAATTGATGAGGACGACGATAACAGTGTTATTCCTATTTTAAGCGATATGCACATTGAAGACACAGTTGTTGGTGACCGGATCATATGCGTGAAAATAACAGGAAAAACTTCTCACCAAAACGATAATCAGCTGGTATGGTTTGTTCCGTCTGAAGTTCCATTGAAAATAGTAAAAAAAAGCACTTTAGAAAGTATGAGTCCTCTCGCTGCAAAACCTGGTGATTCATGGATCATCCTTAAAAAAAACCAGCGCCGTGAATTATTCGAAACGATTCTAAAATTATCCTCGAACACGATGATCATGAAGTGGATTGAATTTAATGTAGCAGAGTGGCGTGACATGCTTAACTTGCTCTGGAATCACTTTCATAAGCCCCATAATTTTAAAAAGCACACTTATGAAAGCATCCGGAAGGCTATCCAGGAACATGGAGGCAACGTCGAGACGACTTATACTATCGCAAACTGGATTAATGGTGATGTTTCATCTGTGAAAAATGCAGCAAATGTACGTGCAGTAGCAAAAATAATTGGGGAACAAGGGTATTTAGAGAAATGGAAAACAATCTATAAAGCAATGCGTCGACTATGGAATATTCATATCCAGTTAGGTCAAGTGCTTGGTGTAGTCATATCTGATATAGCAGCGCAAGCCGCGACGGATTATGCATCAGAGTGGGTCGAAGTCGGGAAAGATATTAAACTGCCGCTTGATGATATCATGGCTTCAATTGAACTTGTAGAAATTCTTAAAGTTGAGTCTGAGAAGGATTACCACGTACCAAGTACTTATATCGAAAAAGCTATCACAGAGCAAATGGCTGTAAAACTAATTAAGAAAGGACTGATTGGTTTTGAGTAAAAAGATTCATCCAAACGATGAAGTTATATTTGTGAAGCATATGAAGCAAGTGATTAAAAACGGCATGCTTGGTAGGGGAGAGGACGTTGTTCTTGGCTCTGCTCCTACACGACGTTTTTTTTCAGGAGTTCTTTTTCCCGATTATGAATCGTTCTCTAGTCAGGTTAATCAGAAAGGCGAGAGTGATCCACAACCTCAATATCGAAGTTTGGCTAAAAATTGTAACCTAGGCCTTGAATTTTTAGTGCGTCCAGATGAAGAGGGTAAGATAAATCTATTAATTGGTGCTACATTTAAACTTTATCCTCGTTTAATACCAACTTTTTCTGAACAGGATGCTTTTTTTTCTGTTTTGGAAGCCAGGCAAAATGTCTCTTCAATGATTGAACCGGTAGAGACTGAAAATGAAGAATCAATTGATTTGGCAGATGATGAGTCCGAGGAAAGAGAACCAGATCAACTTAGTGAACTCGATGTAAACAAATTAGCAACAACTGAAGAGGAAGCAGTCGAGGAATTAGCCGCACTTGAAATAGCTGATAAAGGTGTAACGTTGTTTGAAAAATACAGAGCATTTCCAATCACTGTTGAGCCCTTTCAAATAAGTATTGATGTGGAGGGGGGATCGCAGAGTTGGGAAGAGAGTATTCAACCGTTCATTCAACAAGCGGTGGATGATATGTCGCAATGGCAGAATCTATTCTCTGTTACGCAACAATCCATTGAAAAAACGGGTGCGGTCCCTTTGGAAACCCGCCCTAGCAATAATGAATCATACGAAGCAAGTCTGGCGAAGATTAAGAGTCCTCATATAAATCTACCACGGTGGGATGCAAAAATTAACGTGGAGGTCCGCCCGTATAGGGATTTTGATGGGGAGCGGGTTTATCGTGTTGTCGTTTCCATTATAAACAAAACGTACGTTCCTAATAATGAGTTAAAAGAAAAGCCGACTGGGCACCCGTTGGAGTTTTTTGACGTATCCCTGAAGGTACAGTGTAATTCAGGACTTCATAAGGCTTATGATTTTGATGGCGCACCTCGGGATTATAAGTATGATAAGAGGTATTCGGTTAAGGGCATTAATTGTGTAGGCCTGTCAAGGAAGGAAGATCAAGATATCCTATTCGAGTCAGAAGCTGTTCCAGATTTTTTTCAGCCGCTTTATCGTACAAAAGAGGAGCTAAAAGCATACTTTGAAGATCTAATGAATCCGGATTCAACAGTGCCAAAACTAACTGATATATTAACTGCTATGCAGTCATATTTAACAGGCTGGAAAACTTACATTAATCAGATGGGGGACAGTGAGCAGCCCCTACAAAATGAATCCGAACGAGAACAATGTCAGCTTGAGTGCGACGAGTTTGAAGCGGAGATCCGCTCATTTGAGTTGGGGCTGTACGTTCTTTCGCAAAACAGAGACAAGAGGTTACTGCATGCCTTTAACCTTATGAATCGTGTATTTCTCAATGCAGGTAAAGGCAAGTATAACTCATGGCGTCTTTTTCAGATTATTTTTATTGTACGGCTATTACCAAGTCTTTTCACTCGAGAAGTGCTTGAAACAGATCCATATTATGATGAAATTATAGAATCGGCGCAATATGCGGATGTTTTGTGGTTTCCGACAGGGGGCGGTAAAACAGAGGCTTATTTAGGACTTATTGTAACTGGTTTGTTCTTTGATAGACTTCGCGGAAAAAAGCGAGGATGTTCAGCATGGGTTCGGTTTCCGCTTCGAATGTTATCGAAGAATCAGCTCGATCGTTTAGCAAAAATTATTGTTTATGCAGAAGAAGTACGAGAGATGACTCCAGAATGTAGAGGAAAGGCAACCCCTTTCTCAATTGGTTATTTTGCGGGATCTGGGAATACTCCTAACTTTGTCACGGATAAACTGAAGAAAAGCATACTTTCGTCAGAAGCTATCAAACAAAAAACTATGATACTTCACCGATGTCCGTATTGTGACGGGAAAGTAAATTTTGATTTTGATGAACATCAATGGCGAATACTTCACCGTTGTACCAATGCCGACTGTTTTGTTTTTCAAAGTCCAACTTTACATGGCGTTTTACCGCTCTACATCACGGATTCAGAAGTATATCGTTTTATTCCAAGTGTCATTTGTGGTACGGTCGATAAACTGGCAATCCTCGGGCGATATCGTGAGTTCTCTCATTTATTTGGGCAGATCGGAGGTATATGTAGCAAACATGGTTTTTATTCCGACAGTTGTATTGTAGGGCGTTATGATGAGTTCAATTCTTGTAATGAAAATGTTGCGACGGCAGATAAAGTAGCAACACAGGAAGCACAAGCTTCCTTCTATGATCCCATCCCGTCGTTCCTTATCCAGGACGAGCTTCATCTTCTTAAAGAAGAACTAGGTGTATTAAATGGACATTATGAGGGAGTGCTAAATGAGTTAGCTCGTAGCCTTGGTCGTAAATCCTTTCATATTCCTAAAATTGTTGCGGCAACGGCTACTATTGAATCGTACGAACACCATATTAAACACTTGTATCTACGTAAGCCACGAAAGTATCCATCTATGGGCTACAAGAAAGGCGAATCTTTTTATGCTACAAGCACTCCCCACATTGAAAGACGTTTATACATGGGGGTATTATCGCATTCCAAATCGCAAGATGAGGTTATTGGGCGAGCGTTGTATTTATATCAGAAAGAGATTTATCGTCTCTATGAACAGGCATCGACCGTTTGGTCTTCCTTTGGTTTTCAGAGCATCAAAGATGATACGAGCTTTCTAACTTTACTCGCTCAGTATGATCTATCAGTTGTTTATGTAAATCAAAAAACCATGGCACATGATATTCGACGACGAATTTTGGAGACGATAAGGCCAGGATTAATGCAGGAATTGGGGCAAGAATTCGATTTGGATATTGAGATTCTTCTCGGAGAAAACGAAATGGGCAAAATCGTTGAGGTCATTGATCGTATAGAATCCGAAGGCGTCGTACATTCTATATCAGATTACCGGAAGAAACTTCATGCCTTAATTGCAACAAGCCTCATAAGTCATGGTGTTGATCTAGATCGAATTAATGCTTTTTTTATGGCAGGTATGCCTTCAAAACAAGCAGAGTATATCCAAGCAAGTAGCCGTTCATCTCGTTCGCATGCAGGACTTGTATTTGTTAGTTTCCGTCCAAATGATTTGAGAGAACGGTCTCAGTATCAATTTTTTAATCAAAATCATATGTTTATGGAACGCTTGGTTGATCCGGTGCCGATAAACCGGATGTCGATCAAAGCTATTCAGCGGTCCATGCCGGGTATTTTGGCAGGACTACTGTTTAATCTTCATTCGCAAAATCATTCTAAAACCATTTTTAGTGCACCCGAGTACCGTAGTTACATTGCGAAAAAGAACGCAAATGGTCGAGCAATTCAACTTGAAATTATTGAGCAGTTGCAGCGAATAATAATCGGTACTGACCGTACAGTTTTTCCACTAACTGCTATCGAGAAGGCAGAACGGTTCATTAGTACTTATTTTTATGAATTGGAAAATAGGCTCAATGGCGCAAGCGGAAAACTTAAAGATGAGGATGTACTTAATCCTATTACTAGCTTCCGGGATATTGAAGCGGGTATTCCACTAAATAGTGGAAGAGAGACAGCACGTGTGTTAGGTGTTTCTGATTTGTTCTAAAGGAGGCATGATAATTAATGGCGGATTTGATAAGAGGACGAAGCCAAGTCTTGTTTAAATACCTCCCGGGGGCGGTATTTTCTGAAAAGGGAACTTGGTTTCAAGTTAATAATTTGACTTTACGTGAATTGCCAGGTAATACAGACCTTCTGTTAAACATTGTTAAGGATTTTGTGGGCAAGTGGGCAATAAATGATGAATTAAATGTAGATATTTATCCAAGACAAGATCATATGTACTATTTTGCTGAAATCGAAGAAGTACATTTTGATGTGTTTCCACTTGTTTTTTATTGTACGCATTGCAAGAATGTCCATCCTTACAATGACCTAAGGCAAGCCCAGCGTGAAAACACACGTTTAATTTGCCAGTTTTGCTCTAAAGGTAAACTGAGGCAGTTCCCTTATGCTCTGATTCATAATAATGGTGATATACAACCACTTCAGGTGCCGTCTAACCCGGATACTAAAGCTTGGAAAGCGAGATATGATGGCATTTCAATGCATGATACACGAAGTTTCGCGACTTCAACATGGTATCACTACAAAAAGAAACGCCATATAGGTAGTTTAGGTTCTCGTAATAGTAGGTTGCCAATAGCAAAATCGATGAAAAGTAATTTTATGGGGGGAATTCATTTATCAGAGGGTGATATTTATTATCCTGCGTTACGTTCTTTTGTTAATCTCAACCAGGATCTCATGCAAAACAGGAAAGAACATGAATACTTTGCCTATTATCAGATCGGTGCTCTACTTGGTATTCCGTCAATAAATCGTGAGTCGTATGCCTCCAATTTTGAAAAAAAAGATAATCAATTATTAAAACTTTTGGCTGGTGCAAATGAGGTACAAAAAAAAATGTTGCTGGAAATGGCAAAGCAACAAAACATCCCACTTGATTCCCATGATGATGTTGTTGTGAAAGAAGTTGAGAGGTTATTTGGAGGTCAAATTCCGATTGAGCGAATAGAAGAAGACCGTTCGCTTCACGAATTTATTTATACTTGGCTTGAAAGTGATGCTGTATTAATAAATGACAGAATCATGGAAGCACATGAATCAAACGATATCGTTAGTGAAACTACATATCTTGAGGCAAAACAAGACTTAGAAAACTATGGCATGGAAACAGCAGCCTTGGTTGAAAATTTCCCCGTATTGATGATGGCCATGGGATTTACTCGTAAATCATTTGATCGTAGGAAGGCAATCTTGAATCCATTCCGTCAGCGTGTTAAAGACCGTGAAAAAATTGTTATTCCTGTATTAAGAAATGAAAATGAAGCTGTTGTTTTTAAGATGGACAGCAGACGAGTACTTGCTTGGCTCGTTCTCAACAAATGGGTGAATGAACCGCAATTTACTGTAACGATACAATCGGCCCATGCATACATCTATGATTTGTGTAAGTTTTCAGCGGTCAATCAAGAGGATTTAGCGCAACTAAAACCAACCGATTATCTCGATGATTCACAGATGTTATCTACTATAATGACATTCCGTTTACTTCATTCGTTTACACATGGTCTTTTTCAGGCAGGCAAATCTATTTTAGGTTTAGATATTGACAGTTTATCGGAATACTTATTTCCTTCCTCTTTAGCAACGGCAATATATGTGACGAAACTGGAAGGTGGAGGAATGGGAGCACTCACAGCTGCGTTTGATAATGATTTGTCACGTTGGATTCGAGGGTTGTATGAGAAAATGAATACATGCCTCTATGATCCCGTATGTCATGATCATAGCGGTGCTTGTCACGCCTGTATGTATTTGAAGTTTTCTTGTACATATTTCAACCATGGTTTGAGCAGAAACCTGCTGATCGATGGTGTTGATCCTGAATATAATTCAAGTGAGCGAATTATTGGATATTTCTCGCCCCTTTTAGACGAAAAGCTTCAAGAATGGGGATGTGATCGTCATTGACTCGTTACTTCAATTGGTTTATCGGTATGAACTACGAAGTTTTTTAATAGAATGGGCAGGAATATTCAGATACGTAGGAACAAAACAGGAAGGGTTCACACTTAAAGAGTGGACCCATTTTAATCGAAAGGCTCTTAATGAAAGTATCATAATTAGCTTGTTTCGTATATTGGTAGAAAAGGGATACTTGTCAGTGACTAATGGGATATACCAGGTTTTGAAGGAGATTGAAATGCAACGGTTCTTTGAAGTCGCATATGCTATTACCGATGTGATTTCGGCAGAAAGGTACTTACAGACGAGCGAAAAAATACTTTGGACTCCTCCTCCTTCGTCTGTTGAGCTATCACCTCGTATTGCGGATCGTTTTCAATATCTTAATTCCTGGATCCTACACCTTATCCAAAGGACTTCGAAACGGCTTATTTTTATAGCACCTTACTATTCAGTTGCGGGGATGGAGCATTTGTCAGTTAGTTTAAAAGCTTTATTTGAAACAAGGCAAGATGTAAGGGTGGACTGGATAGTCGGTGAATGCAGCAACTCAGAAAATGAGCGGGCATTTGAATACCTGAAGCGTGTATTTGGATCAACCGAGCAAATCCGAATTTTCCATCCTGTTGATCCAGACGAGAAAGGTCTTGTGTTCCACGCAAAAGTACTTCTTTCTGATGAAGAAAAAGGCTATCTAGGATCTGCTAACTTCAGTCGCCGTGGGTTGCAGCATCAGTTTGAGCTAGGTATTAGTCTTACAAAAGATCAATCGGTATCGCTTACGATGTTAGTAGATTACTGGATCTCAACTTCTCATATTAGAGAATATACAGCCATAGTTTAGGAAAACACGTATAGCAAAGAGTCCATATATGGACTCTTTGCTTGTAATGATGAAATGAGGAGTAACAATTGAGAATATTAATAAATACCATTCGATAACCGTCCAATATATTTTTTATTCCTTTTCAAGGCCTTCTTAGCCGATCTTGTAGGTGCTTTTATTCCTCTCTTTTTTTTCATGCTTCTCTTTTTCCCGGTAATTGTATGTAATGTAGGGAAGAAACGAAGACGTGAAGTTTCCACGTAATAGGGATCTATCTCGCAAGTGAACCATCTCCTTCCTAAATCTTCTGCAGCTTTTCCAGTTGAACAACTGCCTCCAAATGGATCAAAAACTACATCTCTTGGTTCTGTCAGAAATTTTATAAAAAAATCAGGCAGCTCAATAGGAAACCGAGCAGGATGCTTGTGCCTTTCAAATTTCCTACATCTTCTTGAGTATTCATCGTTAGATACTGTATTTGGAATTGCTAGTAAATTATGGACTCCATCGTTGTCAACGACTTCTTGGGTAAAAGGCCATGCAGATATAAAGAGATTTTCTGGAATTGCCCCCTTATTATCAACCGACCAATTATGTCCAACAACATGTTCTGAGTCTCTAGGGCCTGCATTATAGCCCCGTTCTAATAATCGCTTCATACTTTTGGTATAAGATTTTAATACTTTTTTATTATCAGCTTTTGGTTTCTCCGATTTTGAAAACCACCAGACTGGATTAACGGAATCTCTTACCCGAATACGTTCTATGTTCACCCACTGAATAGGGGCAGGCATTTTTGCCGGATTAAACCAATAAAACTCTTGGGCAAGATGAAACCCTTTTTTCACTAGTTCTATAGCAAGTTCGAAATGGTAAAGCGAACGAACAGGAGCCCCTTTTTTATAACTACCCCCGATATCGATAATTAAGCTTCCGGTTGGCTTTAAGATTCTAAGTAGATGATCAGCTGTCTTTTCAATAAACCAATTTACATATCCTTCTTGAGGTTCATTTCCATATTTTTTAGGCCTTGATAGCGCAAATGGTGGAGAAGTCATTATTAAATCTACAGAATCTTTCGGTATTTTCTCTAGCAATTTTAATGAATCACCGCATAATGCGTATCCATATTTTGTTGTGAAGGTTGGTTTGCACTTGTTTATTAGCAATCGCAGTTCTCTTTTCATTGTAATTACACCTGCTTGTATGTTATTATAACCAGTTAATTATAATTGAATAGAACATTAAATGGAATTGAATTTCTAAATGAATATACCCACTATTATAATTGTGAGTTATTATTTTCTTGGAGGTGCACAGTTGAAACCTATTAATGGTAGAACACTTAATTATGCTTGGGGAGTAGGGGCAAAACATGCGTTATACCGATCAGACGGTAAGTGGTACCATCATCTAAGAGATTTTCCTGGTGCTCTCTTTGACATGCATGGATATTTATTATTTGATTCAGTTGAAGAATATATTTCGTCTCCTCATTTACAACATGGGTATGATTTACATGTGCCCAGAGGTATTTCAACTGACCCTAAATACAAACAAGTAATTGGAAGTTGTAATAAAGATTCTAAATCTTTTGACATTAACAATGAAATTATTTCGAATAAAAGAAAAGTATCTGTTCGGTTAAGAAATAGATTATTTGTAGAGAAAATAAAACAAATATACGATAATACCTGTCAATTGTGTGGTGTGAAAATTGAGATTAGAGAAAAAAGTTATTATTCAGAAGTCCATCATATAAAACCGTTAGGCGAGCCCCATTTTGGGCCAGATGTACTAGAAAACATGATGTGTGTTTGTCCCAATCATCATGTACTTTTGGATCTAGGAGGAATCCCTATTAGTACAAACTCATTCATTGTTGCTCCTCTTCATAATATAAATAATGATTATATAAAGTACCACAATCAAAATATCTTTAGTAAAACTTAACTGCATAAAGATATAGTAACTCATTATAAGGTCAGACTTCGTCCTAATTGTCAATATGGAGCCAAGGAGCTCTCTTTTGATAATACAACGATTTTCGTTGAAAATCAACTAAATTCGTTGAAATTACTTTTATCTCAAAGGGCAGAAGGTGTTTCAATTGTTAATTTTAAAGCTAGAGTCACTCATGAAAGAGAATAAGATAAATACAAAGCAACTTAGTGAAATGACAGGTATTCGTTGGAATACCATAGATGATATGGTGAAAAATAAAGCTAAGCATTGGTCTCCAGAAAACCTGGACAAAATAATGCATGCTCTGAATGTAGACAATGTTTCTGAGATATTCGAGTTTGTGAAAGAGTAAAATAAGAGATGGTTAGACTCAGATATCTTTCAGAGGGATAGGTATCACGTCTTGATGACCTGATACAACATGTATTGAAAAAGTATAAAGCAGGAACCCCAAACCACCTTGTCGAACTTGTAGGTATATTGTCTAATCCTACATCTTCCAGACAAGGTGGTTTCTTCATGAGCTTACCAGCCGAGTTGTCCGGTATTTTCACTCATAAGCAGAAGTCGTACAAGATGGTGCTCATCATCGCTCTATTGCAAGAAATGAGCCAAACGAATCAGCGCGAGGTTTCACTTGAGAACGTGAAGGCCCGCTTTTTGGCGTTCCTGCAAGAACGGGAAAGACGTGGGGAGCCAGTCGATTCGCCTGTAAACAACATTCCTCGTTGGACTGATGTCACGATGACGCACATCACCCAAATTATTTACTCGCCTATCTCGGCGCTGAATAGCATCCTTGATGTAAATCCGCAAGAACAGAGCATTGGGTTAAAGGAACGCCTGTATAACACATGGAATCAGGAAGTGTTCATCGAATTGTACGATCATGCCACACATGAATTGGCTCAGTATCACCAACAGCGTCATTCCTCGGATTTTACAATAAGAGAAGCACTCTTGAACGTGCTTACTAAGTACACGGCGGCGAAACGGGAGCCGCTAAAAAATAACTCGCTTGGCCAATACGTACGTCATCAGATCCCCACAGGCATACGGGAGTATTCATTTATTAAGGATGATTCCAACTTAAAGGTTCAGGCTTCCGTCGGCATGGGGACCTGGGCAAGGATTCCGTGGATCGCAATTATGGATCGTAGAATTACGGAAACTACACAACAAGGGGAATATATCGTTTATCTATTTTCTGAGGATATGAGTTCGGTATACCTCACGCTTATGCAAGGAGTCACAGAGCCAAACAAAAAAGGCAAAGCCGAAGCGCACAAATACTTGCGTAATAAAGTTCAAGAGATTCGAGCGATGATTCCGCTGGAGGGTCTCCAAAAGGATGAAGAAATACATCTCACATCAGACGGATTAGGCTACGACTACCAAGTATCAACAGTCGCTTACTACAAGTACGACCGGGACAATCTGCCGGCAGAGGAGCAACTATCCGCTGATCTGGAAAACTTGGTCGACAACTACAAGCAATATGTCCAATTGGTTCTTCAATCCAATGACGGTCAGGAGCAATCCAGCGTGCCTACCATACAACCGCCCATGCCTAACTTAAGTGCAAGCGAAAGACTGGACGCCGTGAAAGCATACATCCGACAACGAGGCTTTTCTTTTCCCGATCATCTGATCGAGAACTTCTACCTGTCCTTGAAAACAAAGCCCTTCGTCATCTTGGCGGGCGTATCGGGCACCGGGAAAACGAAGCTCGTTCAGCTCTTCGCTGAGGCCATCGGTGCAACAAGCGACAACGGTCAATACACTTTAATCCCGGTCAGGCCCGACTGGAGCGACCCGTCTGATCTGATCGGTTACAAAGACCTCAGCGATCGTTTTCGCCCGGGTCCTCTTACGGACGTGCTGGTAGAAGCAGCTGATCCGGTCAATCGGGACAAGCCATATTTTATCTGCTTGGACGAGATGAACTTGGCACGGGTCGAGCACTATTTTAGTGATATGCTGAGCATCCTGGAGACGCAGAAACGGCAAGAGGACCGCATCGTTACCGATCCGCTCATACGCCCATCCGCTCTCGTGAATGAGGAGGACCGGTCCAAGTATGGTCGACTTCACATTCCGGACAACGTGTACCTGATCGGCACCGTCAACATGGACGAAACGACCCATCCCTTCAGCAAAAAGGTGCTCGACCGGGCGAACACGATCGAATTTAACGAAATCCAATTGGATGTGTATCCATCACCAAGCGCGAATTCAGTTCTTACACAGCCGGCACCGAATGCGTTCTTACGCGCGGATTATATGCAACTGGTTGATGCGTATCAGGGCTCGAATATCCCATTAATCGAAAAAGCGACCAGCGAACTGGTCCGAATCAACGATATTCTCGAGCAGATCCATTCCCATGTCGGGTTCCGTATCCGGGATGCGATTTGCTTCTACCTGCTCTACAACGAACAGGCCGGATTGTTAACGAACGATGAAGCGCTCGACTATCAGCTGCTGCAGAAAATTTTGCCGCGTATCCAGGGAAGCAACCGATCGGTGAAGCGCGTTCTTCTGCAGTTGCTCGAGATCGCGCTTGGCAAGAAGCTCAATAAAGGCGAGCTCGAGGACGATGCTTCCGAGCTGTGGAGCAACCTGGCCAAGACGGTCGAGTCCGCCAAATACCCACAAAGCGCGAACAAAATCGTCTTTATGCTACGGAGGTTGGACGAGGATGGCTTTACCTCCTACTGGCTCTCTTAATCGAACGGTCGAATTGATTCATATCGAGACGAACTGGTTTCAGCTCTATTTGCAAGGGAAGCCGTTCCATCCGACGGTCGAGACGTTGCAGCTACATCGTCAAGAGACCGAATGGGTAAAAGCAAGAATGCAGCCGCAATCGTTGAAATCGGGGTTGGAGATTCGCTCAGTAGCCAGATACTCGCCCGAAGCGGAACGGTTGATCGAATGGGAACAGGGGGAGACGAGTCCGCCGCTCTTCTACGAAACGCAAGACTACGAGTTGGTCGTCGAGCTGGAGCCGGATATCCCGTTAACCTTTCACCACGATAATGTTTCGCTGCGCGAATCCGTACTGCTCAAGGGCAAACGGCTATTGTCGGGAGTTCTGAACTTTAAGAACGAAGTCGGGTATACCGAGTTGGAGCTTCGGTTGCACGGGGAGCCCGTCTTTCGCCTGCAGTTGGAGATCTTCCCTTCGAAAATCGACTACAAAAAGGATTACGAAGCCATCCTCCGCGATGTGAACGAGCAGATCTACAACCTATCCTTCGATTTTTTGCGTAAGACGTACAACCTGACGGGGTTAAAAGAGACCACCAATCAGAGCTTGACCGAATTTTTCGTGATTCTTCAGTCGATGTTCCAACAACTCGTTCGCCAAGTGGAATGGATTCAACATGCTCCGCATCACCGGCTTCACGTAGAAAACCGAGTGGTCGATTCGGCGCGGGTAAAGAAAGCGGGACACGCCAACATTGCATTCCTATCGAAACGTCCGCACTTGCTTGCGCAGGTCGAAGGGCAGGGGCTTTTTCGAATACGCCATAAGAGCTATATACCGACCCACGTTCTGGAGACCAAACGTCATGTGGACTATGATACGCCCGAGAACCGGTTCGTCCGGTGGGTGCTTTTTCGGATTCAACAACGCTTGAAAAGCATCAAGCAACTGACTCACAAGAAGGGACGCTCGAACGATCCTATATTGCAGGGCAAGCTCAACCGGATGCAGTCGGAATTGCAACGTCTGTTGAAGTTTGACTTTCTTCGGGTAGGTGAGATTAGCCAGTTCACGATATCGTTGGTGCTGCAGATGGCTCCCGGCTATCGCGAGGTGTACCGGGGCTATCTGATGTTGATGAAGGGACTCTCCATTCAAAACGATCTGTTCCGGTTATCGATGAAAGATCTGGCCCAGCTATACGAATATTGGTGTTTCCTGAAAATCCACGATTTGCTAAGCCGGAAATACGAGCTGGTGAAGCAGAACGCGATCAAGCTAAACCGGGGCGGGCTGTTCGTAACGTTGGATCGGACGCAGAGCGCACGAATGGTCTATCGGAATCCGCGCAATGGTGAAGTGTTTACCTTGTACTATAACGCCTTGCCAGCGGGTGACCGGAGCCAGACGGTATCGCAAAGGCCGGACAACATCCTCACGCTTAAGAAACAGGATTCTGCCATGGAATATAAGTACGTATTCGACGCCAAGTACAGAATTAATCCGGCGTACGAAGGCACACCCTATAAGAGAGACTATGGGACGCCGGGTCCTCAAGAAGAGGACATCAATACGATGCATCGCTATAGAGACGCTATAGTGTATGAATCGAATGGTGATCGTCGGCAATTCGAACGCACGATGTTCGGGGCTTATGTCCTTTTTCCGTACCCGAATGAGGAAGAGTATCGTGAGCATCCTTTTTACCGCAGTATCGAGCTTGTGAACGTCGGGGCACTCCCGTTCTTGCCTAGCGCGACTTCGCTCGTCGAACGATTCCTGGACGAACTGATCCTGGATAGTCCGGAGAAGGCGTTCGAGCGCGCCACGCAGCCCAGCGGAACGAAGGACTATTACGCCGAACAGTTAGCCGGGAAGACGGTGCTCGTCGGTCCGCTTAGCCATAAGGATCAATTGCGCGAGCTGCAGGAGCATCGATTCTATCACGTCCCTCTAAGCCGTTTTGCCAATCATGGGGATTTGGCGAAGCTGGAGACCGTGGCGATATACCAATCCATCGATAAATTTGGACGGCAGAATGCGGGCGTATTCCTGTACGGTCGGATTAAAGCGTGGAGCGTTCTCCCACGGGAGCAGATTAAAGAAATTCCATCCCGGAGAAAAGCGACGACTGAGCTGTACGTCAGGTTTGACGTGGAAGAGTGGACGCGCAGAAGCAGGCCGATCCTGCCGGGCGGTCACGGGATCCAGAAGGTTCTGCTCACGTCGGAGTACATCTTTAATCGGGCAGAGGAGATCGCCGAGCTTCGGCTGGATTCGGAAGAGGAGCTTCGCGAATGGAGAGAAAAGCGGCGCCGGGGGAAAGTTAAGCTCACTTGGGACGACTATCATTTGGACCAAGCCAATCGATTAAATGGGCTAGTCCTAGAGGGTGAACAACATGATTGAAGTAGCCGCGGCTATTATTGAGAACGAGCAAGGGAAGCTTCTGATCGCTAAGCGCAAGCAAGGGAAATCTCAAGCGGGATTATGGGAGTTCCCGGGGGGCAAATTGGAGCCCGGCGAGTCTCCAGCGGCTTGCTTGATCCGGGAACTGAAGGAAGAAATGAACATTCAGATCGAGCCGTACGAGCGATTCGGGGTGAATGAGCACGATTACGGAGCGGTACAGATTCGATTGATCGCTTATAAGGCGAGATACATCCGAGGCGACATTCGGCTGGTCGATCACGAGGAGTGCCAATGGGTGGAGAAGAGGGAGCTGGCGAAGTTCGAATGGGCTCCGGCGGATGTTCCGTTTATCAAAAAACTAAAATCGGAGGAGACAACTCATGAGACTCGAGGCGATCTCATTTGAAGGACTGGAATTTCCAATTCCGCCCGCCTTTATATGGTTTTTAATCGGTGTAATCGTACTTGGGGCCATAGCAGGCCTGCTGCAACCTGCCAAAAAACAGAGGAAGAGAAAGCGTAAGCCTGCAGCTAAGAGAAGCGTTTCGACATCTAATAGGAACGGGGGCTCAAACCAGAGAAAATCCAATGCCTGTCGCCCGGACGAGGTGATTCTCTCGCTTCCGTTAAACCAATTGGGCTGGGCTGAATTCGAGCGTCTTCTTGCTTTATATTTCCGTGATAATGGGTATGTCGTACATGAAGTTGGTGTTGGAGGGAAAGATGGCGGGGTCGATCTCGTTATTATTGACCAGAGAGGCGAGAAAAAGGCGGTTCAAGCGAAATGCTATTCGGACGGAAATAAAGTTGGCTCTAATGTCATTCGCGAGTTAAATACGGCGAAAAGAAACCATGACTGCATCCTGTCCCTGCTTGTAACAGCCTCGGATCTAACTGTTGAGGCAAGGAAAGAAGCCGATCAATTTCGGGTGGACTACTGGCATGGAGCACTTCTAGAGGACAAGCTAAGAAGATGGGGGAAGTGGAGTCCGGGGAAGAAGCGAAGAGCATAAAATAACATCATAAAACATCACCTTTATCACATCTAATGCCATCTGTTTCTCTTTGGCCGAACGGTTCATAAACAGCTGCCTGATCTGGTCGATAACGTTATCATCGCCCGGTACGAGGGAGTCATGCAGGAGATAATCGATCGTGACTCCCAAACGACTAGCTATTTTAACGAGAGTTTCCAGAGTAGGGGAGCGCTCGCCTCTTTCGATTTGGCCAATATAGGCATCGGAGACTCCGATGCTCTCGGCAAGCTGTTCTTGAGTTAGAGACCGTGGAAGCCGAAGTTGAACAGGGCGAACTTGTTGCTCTTCCATGGCAAATTCCAGACCTTCACGTGCAGCGGCGTCATAAAAAATCACCAATCCCCTTTCGGGTTTGGTGATTTTTTATGTAACATGAGGGGCAGAGAATAGCGACAGGACCTATCCCAGCAGTTCTTTGGCTCCGTTCATCACTAAAGGCATAGTCTGCTCAACGAATGATTCCGCACTTATTAGACGCCCCTCATTGTTCCAAGCGTAAGCCGCACCATACATCCCCCAACTTAACAGGATAGAAGCTGTATTTATTAAAAATGGCGTGTTTGGAGTCGGCAGCATCTTGTCTTTGTCTATAAAAGAAAGAAGTATCGTTTGAATTTGTTTCTTTATTTGAATTTCGAATGCAGGTACAAGCGATGTATTTCTTTTTTTGCATAGAGTGCCTAGCTCCTTATGAAATTCGCATAACCCAAGAAAAATACTCTGAATGGTTTCTTCATTTAAACCTTCATGACCGCTTATTTTACGATTCATGATCGTCATAAATGATTCCATTAGTCTGGCCTCAAGAATTTCGAATTTATCTACAAAGTGCGCATAAAAAGTCGCTCTGTTAACAGTAGCCCGCTCTGCAATATCTCTAACGGTTATCGATTCAAAATCTTTTTCCTGAATTAAGGAATCAAAAGCGTCTTGAAGGAGCCGCCGTGTACGTATCACACGAGGATCGGCTTGATTCTTTTGAATTGTCATGGTTAAGATCCCCCCAGTAAAACGACATGATAGAAATGGTGTTGTCTATACAACGGTTTATGGTTATTGATGATTGCGGACCATTCGGTTGTTATTATAGCATACAAATACAACATGTGTTGTTAAAGCAACTAGTGACGTATTGAATGTGTTGCCCTCCTTCAGCCGCTAGCCTGAAGCCGTGGGGAATTTAAAACACATCAGGAGTGTGAATGATGAAAAGCACATGGAAGGTTTATATTCTAGTCTTGATCACCTTTTTAGTAGGAACATCTAATTATGTCATTTCCGGGATTTTGGACCGGATCGCAGAGGCATTAGGAACAAGCGTTGCGGCAGCGGGTCAGCTCATTACGGTCTATTCTCTTGCCTATGCGATCGGCACGCCTATTCTAATGGCGCTAACGGCTAAAATGGAACGGAGTAGGCTCCTCCTTTATTCGCTGGGCTTCTTTATTGCTGCGAATCTGCTCACATCTATATTGTCCGGCTTTGGTTTCTTCATTGCGGGGAGAATCGTTACGGCGTTAGGCGCGGGGGTGGTTACTGTTAACGCACTCAGCATCGCCGCCAAAATCGCTCCGCCAGGCAAGCAGGCCAGCGCCATCGCAAACGTCACCATGGGCTTAACCGCATCGCTCATCGTCGGAGTCCCGCTCGGAAGAATGATAGCCTCGGCTTTTAGCTGGAAAGCAGTATTTCTGGCCATCGCAATTGTCGGGGTTATGGCCATGTTTGTCATTGCTGCAGTTTTTCCACGTATTCAGGGCGACAAGCCTGTTCGTTTGATCAAGCAATTAGCCTTGTTACAAAAACCTCAGGTTTTGGCTGCATTGGCGATTACTTTTTTCTGGTTAGGAGGATATTCCCTCGCCTATACCTACCTCTCCCCATTTCTGCTAGAGGTGACTCATTTAGATGAATCATTGATTAGCGCAGCCCTGCTCGTGTTCGGCATTGCTAGCTTGATAGGGTCGAAAGTCGGCGGCTACAGCGCGGATAAACGTGGCATTCTATTTACACTCGTTGCAGGGATGGTGCTTCACGTCATTTCGTTGATTTTGCTATCCTTCGTCGGACAGTCGGTCATTGCCGTATTCGCCATTTTGATCCTCTGGTCTTTTGCCGCCTGGTCATCCGCTCCGGCACAGCAATTCAACCTGGTTACGCTCGTTCCTGAATCCTCGGGCGTCATGCTGAGCTTGAACAGTTCCATGATGCAGCTTGCCATGGCATTCGGCGCAGGAATCGGCGGGCTGATCGTTAACCATGTTTCTCTTGCATCCATTACTTGGTTCGGGATACTCGGCGTACTCATCGCCATCATTGCCGCGTTTGTATTGTCCAGCATATCATCACGGTATTCGGCGATGCAGTCAGCGAATGAATGCTAAACATCGAATATTTCATCACGGAAAAGGCACCCCCCAAAACCTTAATAACTTCTTCATAATTATCCTACACGGATGTTCATATTTACCGCTTAGGATTAAGATATGGAAAGACGACTTAGGAAAAGTGGAGTGAAGGATGGAGAATTTCTTCGTGCTCGTTGTGGATGATGACAAGGAAATACGGGACGCTATCGAGATTTATTTGAAAAATGAGGGCATTACGGTACTGAAAGCGAAGGACGGGGTTGAGGCGCTGGATCTCATTAACGAGCATCGGATTCATCTTATTATTATGGATGTGATGATGCCCCGTCTCGACGGAATTGCCGCAACGTCCAGGATTCGCGAGAAGAAAAACATTCCGATCCTGATGCTGAGCGCCAAGAGCGAGGACAGCGACAAAATATTGGGTCTCCACGTCGGCGCGGACGACTATGTGACCAAGCCGTTTAATCCGATGGAGCTCGTCGCTCGCGTGAAATCCCAGCTGAGAAGATATGTGACGCTGGGCTCCTACGAAGGCATGAAGAAAGTGATTGATCTGAAGGGCCTGACCTTGGACAAATCGGCCAAAGAAGTTACCGTTCATGGCGAACCGGTCAAGCTGACCCCGATCGAATACAAAATCGTCGAGTTTCTGATGTCGAACGCCGGCCGGGTGTTCTCGATCGGTGAAATCTACGAGGGGGTATGGAAGGAGCCGGGCTTTAACGCGGAAAATACGGTAGCCGTCCACATTAGAAATATTCGCGAGAAAATCGAGATCGATCCGAAAAATCCAACCTATTTAAAGGTGGTGTGGGGAATTGGCTACAAAATGGAAAAGTAGATTAAGCTTTGGCGTGTGGGGGTTGCTGGTTACCTTCGGCCTGAGCGGGCTTCTCATCGTATCCACTTACGGCTCGAGCTACGTCCATCGCGACTATTTTCACACGCCGCAATTTCGCCACGAGCTCGACCTTTTTGCTCAATATCTCAACATGTTTGAGCTTAACCATATTCCGCTGGAGAAAGCGAAGCAATCGCTGACGGTAACGCAAGAGGAGATCGAGGAGTATCGCAACGGGTTTGGAAATCTAACGAATCAAATGACCATCCTCAAAGACGAGTATGAACCTCTGATTCATGAAGCCGAATCGGCGAATAACCCAGACGCAGCGGAGATCTACCTGGCGGAACGAGATCGAAAGATCGAGGAGATCGCTCAGATTTTCAAAAGCGACGATTACGCTAGGGCAAAGATTATCGCTGAAAAGGAAAAGAGGGTAGAAGAGTATTACCAAGGAAGAGAGCAGTATTACTTGGATTTTCTAAGCTACAAGGGACAGCTTCAATATTATTTTACAAGCAGCCTGTCCGATCGGGTCTATACGAATCTCGTTCTGGCCGATGGAGAGGCGATGACAAACAAGCTGAACTCCCAGAACATGAAATCGATTTCGAGCTATTCGATCCCCACCGAAAATTCGGAGTCTTTTTATTGGCTGCGCCCATACGATCAACGAGCGGGCTCGCTCATTCCGTTCAAGGGGGAGATTGCGGTCCCTAAGGATTTGCCCTCGTCCAGCTCCCTTTCGATCAAGTACGATAAGTACCAACAAGAACAAATGGGGTTGTGGGCCTATACTTTAGCGAGTATCGTTTCTCTTCTCCTTTGTCTTTTCGCCAGGAAGAAGATCAGGGTTGTGCCTGCCGCAGTCGAAAGTGAGGCGTCCTTTTACAATAAGCTTCCTATCGATGTGCGTGTCGCAGGGATCGTCCTGACAGGCTGGATCACTCTTTATTTCCTGTTTTCCATGACCGATCGGTTCCTTCATGTCGTGAATAATCCCTTCGACTCCGGCTGGAGGATGTTGATCGCCATGGCGGCGGCATCGGCGGGTTTAATGATCACGCTGGCTCAGGGAAAGCTAATGGCGGCGCGAATGAAGGCCTGGCCGTCTATCCAAGAGGAATGGCACAGCGCACTCTTAAATAGGGCTTGGCAGAGTGTAACGGCACTAATACGTCAAGTTAAGAGCAGCTTGAAAGACGCTTTTCTCCAAACGAGCACCGGGGTGCAGTTGTTTATCGTATTAACGATCGTATTCGGTTTAGGTTTAGCGGCGTTAATGACGATCGTGGATCCCTTTTTTATAGCGGTCTATCTTGTGCTGCTTGCGGCCGTTGGGTTCCCTCTCCTGATGGTCCTGATGAAGAAAATCGGGTACTTTAATCGAATCGTGTTAAAGACGAATGAGCTCGCTGTCGGCAAGCTGGGTCCGGATCTGGGGGTGTCGGGAACGTCCGTGCTGGCCACGCTTGCGGAAAACATTAACGTATTAAAGCAAGGAGTATCCAAGCTGCAGAATGAACAAGCCAAGAGCGAACGTCTCAAAACCGAGCTGATCACCAATGTTAGCCATGACCTTCGGACGCCGCTGACCTCTATCATTACGTATACCGAGCTGCTGAAGAAGGAGGAGGTCTCGGACGAGAACAGAATCGCCTATGTGGAAATTATCGATCAGAAGTCGCAGCGGTTAAAGGTTCTGATCGACGATCTGTTCGAGGTGTCGAAAATGGCCAGCGGCAATGTCGAATTAAATAAGGAAAAAGTCGATCTCGTCCAGCTGCTGCAGCAGACGCTTGCAGAATACGATAGCGCGATCAAGGCCTCCAGACTTCAATTCCGGCTGCCCAATATGGAAGCTCCGGTATACGCCTTCGTGGATGGGCAGAAGCTGTTTCGCGTTTTCGACAATTTAATCGGGAACGTCCTGAAGTACTCGCTGGAAAACTCGCGCGTCTATATTACGATCCAGACGTCGGGCGCTCATGTGACAATCTCGTTTAAGAACGTGTCCAAATATGAAATCAGCGAAAATAGGGAGGAGCTGTTCGAGAGGTTCAAACGAGGGGATTCTTCCCGTCATACGGAAGGCTCCGGCCTGGGGCTGGCCATTGCGAAATCGATCGTGGACCTTCATGAAGGCGATCTGACGATTGACGTCGACGGCGATTTGTTTAAGGTCGCGGTTTCTCTAAGGGTGCAGGAGTAGCAGGAACAAAATAGAGGAACGGGAAGTGAAGGCATCAGACTCGCCTTACACTTCCCGTTTTTATCGCACGCGATTCTCTGTCAGCGAATGCCGAGGGCGTTGGGCTTGCGGCTACTGAATTTCAAAGGTCGCATCGCTTCTCTCCTGCGCGGTGCTGATCGGATCGATGCGGAGCTGATAGTCGTAATGCCGGATATAACGAGTCGGGAAGTTGTAGGATTGGAACGACGACTTCGACGAATCCGCCAATCCGGCCACTCGATTAAAGGTAGCGTCCTGATTAAAGAGGGACGTGCCGTCCTTGCGTTCCAATCGCAGCGCGTAGTTGTAATGCCTCAAGTAATAGCCCGGGAAGTTGACCGATTCGAACGAGACGCCGGACGAATTGGCGAGTCCCGGCACGATCCGGAACCTGGAATCGTTGATGGTCGCGATCGGATCCGGATCGATGCGCGCCGCGAATTCGTAGTGCCTGACGAAGTAGTTGGACGGCGAATGCGACTTCAGGCGCTTGATCAGGCTGCCGTCTCCGATATCCAAGCTTCCGTATACGACGGAGTTGCGATTGCTGCCGTTAGGCAGAGCTCCGCTCGAAATGATAAATAGGCTGTGCTGGTCGGCCAGCGGCTCCAGCGCCCTGCTATAGCCGCCCGGAACCGGGCTGCTGACGCGAGTCCAGTTGTTGGCGGCCCCGTTCTCCGAGTTGAGGTAAATGTCCGAGCTGGAATAAGCGGATACGGCGATCGTCCCGTTCGGTCCGGTTCCGGACAGCCACGTGACGTACGGCGAGCTGGTCGGAACGACGCCGTCCCTTGTTCGGAGTACCGTGCCGGGCTGGTTGGCCGCTCCGAAGTTTTCCGGGTTGGAAGAGATTTTGTAGTAAATCGCGAAATTGGCCTCCGGCGCGCCGCCGTACTCGTAAGTATAAATATAATTACCGTTGCCCAGCTTGGCGATGACGGGCATGCCCGGACGTTTGTTGCCGAGCGCGATATCCTCTACGACGGGCCCCCAATTGACGCCGTCCGTCGACGTCTGATGAACGAGCTTCTGGTTGTGGTTCGGATCTCGTTCGTCGGCATAATAAACGATCAGCTTGTTGTTATAGACGAGGGCGAACGGTTCCCACACCGGATCCTCTTGTCCGTTCGGATGCGCCGCTCCTCCCGAGGCGATCGAGCTGACGAACGTCCACGTTTGGCCCCGGTCGGTGCTCTTGTACAGATCCAGCTTCGTTTGCGACAGATTGTTCGGAATCGAGTTGCCGAAGCAGAGAATCGTGCCGGCCGGCATGCTGCCGATCGCCTGCGGAAGCTCGAAGAGGAAGGGCTGATACCTCAATCCCCATCCGTTCACGGTATCGGCGACTTGGGAGATCTGCGTCCAGCTGACGCCTCCGTTCGTGCTTTCATAAATGGGGAAAGTCGGTGTTCCGTTAACGTATCTCTCGAACGTTGCCAGCATTCGGCCGTTGTATATCCCGTTGTGCTTGAGCGTAAGCACGCGCGGATACAGCGACCCCGGGCTAGGATTGGTGTTCGGGGAAGTGTACATCGTCGATGGACCGAAAGCGGAAGCGGTCGAGAAGGCAATCATGCAGGCGAGTACGACCGTAAAGCCGATTCTGGACAACCTGAATATTCTCCTCAATTTTCTCATCCTTCCTCTCGATTTTTTGCAAGCGCTTACGTAATGAATTATAATTGATTTATTTTATACTTTACATAATCAATTTGGTATGTTTTAAAATAAAAATAAGAATGGGGGTGATCGATTATGAAGAAAAAAAACGGTATTTTCAAATACGAACGAATCGAACGCGATATCAAAGATAGAATCGGCAAGGGGGAGCTTCGGCCCGGCGATTTGGTGAAGTCGGAGGCGGAGATGGTGCAGCAATTCCAGGTTAGTAAAATGACCGTTAAGACGGCGATGAACAGGCTGGCGGACGAAGGTGTCGTCGTCCGAATTCAGGGCAAGGGCACCTTCGTCGCTCCTTGCGCGAAAAGATGAGTTGTTCCGCATATGGTTTTAAGAAACTCTAAACTAAAAGGGCTCCATTCTCTCTATCCGCTCGTACGGACCGCTTGTTTGCTCCGCTGCTTATACCCTCTTGAACCTAACGTCATTCAACGAGGGGATCGAATCGATGTCCCTCCGGCACGCGCACACGAAAACACTGCGTTCGGGCGCGGTCGAATGAACGTACCGCCGGCTTAAGCGGATGCTCCTTGCGGTACAGCGGAAACACCCACGACTCGCCGATCTCCCGACTCACACGCGAAAGGACCTCAACTTTCACTCCGAAGCGGGGACTGAGGTCCTTTTTCTCGGTCATTTAAAAATTATAAAATGCGCTATTCTTATCTGAAACCCCTCCGACAAAAGCGCGATTTAGCATCTAGAGGACGCCGACGGCGTTTTTAGAGAAATTCGGCCTTATGCGGGCTCCCCACATGACAAGTCGGCTTCAGGGACGGCACGTTGAGCCTTCGAATAGACGGACGTCTTCATGAAATGTGTCATCCTAATGAACTCGCCCTAGTTTGTGATTTTAATCACAATCCTAATCTGAAAATGGCCTTACAATAAAGACAGAAAGACAGACAGCCAATGAGGATGGTGATCCCGATGTCAACCCATCGATCTCGCGCATCGGCGAATAGGACGATACAGACCAACGGATAATCGAACGTAAGAGAATCTCCGCAACCTACAAACCCATTAGGGAGTGAGCACCATGATGAAATTTTGGAGAGAAAACCGTATCGCCGCAGTCATCGTCACGATAGTCAGATTCGTAGTCGGGTACGCTTGGCTGACGGCCGGATGGCATAAACTGACCGGCGAAACGCCGTTTAACGCGGCAGGCTTCCTGAACAACGCGATTAACAACCCGATCGTCGACAAGGCGACGGGGGAGGCGGTCTACCCGACCTACCAAGCGTTCCTGGAACACTTCGCCCTGCCGAACGTCAAGCTCATTAATATTATGATCCCTTGGGGAGAATTCCTCGTCGGACTGGGCCTCATCCTAGGGACGCTGACGCTGACGGCCGCATTCTTCGGACTGCTGATGAACTTCATGTTCCTCTTCGCCGGAACGGTAAGCACGAACCCTTGGCTCCTGCTTCTGGGCCTGCTGGTCTTCGCCGCCGGAACGAACGCAGGACGCTTCGGACTTGACCGCTACGTGCTCCCGCTGCTTCATAAAGGCGTCGACCGCCTCTTCCACCGCAAGCCGAAAAATCCGACAACCGGAGAAGGGGCGCTGGCAAAGTAAACTCGTCGAAAGACGAGCCGGAGCGCCTGCGGATACAGGGGAATCCTGATCCGCATCGTACAAACCATATAAGTACACGAAAGCCGGCCCGCGGGCCGGCTTTTCTGCGTCTAGAGGACGCCGACGGCGTGTTTGCTTGAGCAGGAAACCGGTCTGCTTCTGGCCGTCGCCAACCGTCGCGTTCCTATCGGCCGCTGTTCGTTTTTCCGGAACCTCACAGTATCCGAAACCCGCGTGACCTGCTATACTTATCTGCATTAACGGCATCGGCTTAATGACAGCGCTTACAGAGTGAGGTGATCCTCCCAGTGTTCACAAGACGGATGATCGGAGGCAGCGTGCGTTCGCAAATTCTCATCCTTCTGCTGGTCTTCATCATTACCCCGACAACGATCATTTCCGTGTTTACCATCAATAAATTTTCCGAGATGATTCATCGCAACGGCATGGACATGATGGAAACCGCTTTGAAGCATTCCAAGGAAAATGTGGCGAGCTTCATGAGCGGAGCGGCGGATGCCGCGCTGATGATCATGACCAATTCGGCTATCATCGATCCCCTGTTGAAGACGGACGGAAGAGGCAGCGTCCAGATGAGAATAACGGCCGCCAATCTTCTCGAGAAGCAGCTCTACGAGCTGAAAATCCACGGGGTCCGCGCCAAGGAGATCGCCATCGTTAACCTCAACGGAGACAAAACCTACTCGGGCAGCAATACGTTTCTGCCCGCCTCGGTTGCCGAACCCGACTGGCAGGACGCCGTAAACCGGCTGGACGGCAAGCCTTACTGGGGAAGCTATACTCATAACGGCAAGTATATTTTCGTCGCTCGCAAGGTCAAGCAGTTCGTCAAGGCGGAGGAGTCCTTCCGCAACCTCGGCTATGTGCTGATCGCCTTCGCCGAGCGGGATTTCTCCAGCATCAATTCGGCGGTTAATCTCGCGAACGGCTCTGAAATTCTGGTCTCCGACCGGAACGGGCTCATGATCTCCGGCACCGACGAAGCCGCGGTCGGCCAATCGCTTGCCTCCGGCACGCTTGCCGGGGCGAGGAGAGGCGGGCAGCTGGATTTGGCGGGCATCTACGAGCCGGGAGAAGCCAATCGGCTGACGGTGTTCGACGACCTCCCCGGCAGCGATTGGAGCCTGATCGTCTCCTCTCCGTTCCAGGAGATGCAGCAGACGCAGACCCGCATCAAGCGAATCATCATGCTGTCCACCGGCCTTTGCGTCGTCGGGGCGTTCCTGCTGGCGGCGCTGCTGGCCCACCGGATGACGCTGCCGCTCAAGAGGCTGTCCAAAGAAGTGAAGCAGCGGATCGCCAGCGGCGACTTCGCTTTCTGGCCGTTGCCGGCGCCCGCGCGGCAGGACGAGATTGCCGGGCTCGGGCAAGGCTTCTATCGGCTGGTAGCGGACTTGAACGAAACGAAAAACCGGATTCACCAGGTGGAGCTGATGAAGCGGGAGGCGGAGTTCGACGCCATGAAAAGCAAGATCAAGCCGCATTTTCTATACAATGCGCTTGAATCCGTGCGCATGCTCGCCGTCGTCAATAAGGACCCCGGAACGGCGGAGATGATCAAGGCGCTCGGCCATCTGTTCCGGTATATCATATCCGACCGGAAAGGCCGTACGACGCTGGCCGACGAGCTGGCGTACCTGATCAGCTATATCAAGCTGCAGAAGCTGAGGTACGAGGAGCGGCTGGACGTTCGGATCGACGTTCCCGAGCCGCTGCAGGACGTCGGAATCCTGAAGCTGGTGCTGCAGCCGCTCGTAGAGAACGCGATCGAGCACGGCATCAACCGCAGACGGGGGGCGAGACGGATCTCGATAACCGCCCGCGAGGACGGCGAGGACGTGCTGATCCGGGTGTGGGACGAGGGGGCCGGCATCGAACCGGAGCGCCTTGCGGAAATCAAGCGCAATCTGGACGATCCGGGCAGCGACAAGGAGCATATCGGGTTGATCAACGTTCACCGCAGACTGCGGCTGCACTTCGGCGAGTCCTACGGATTGGCGATCGACAGCGAGCCGGACGGCTATACGTGCGTGACGGCGAGAATACCGCGAGGCAGACAACAAACCGAAACTCAACGGGAGGAATAGCGATGCATTCGGTTCTTATCGTCGATGACGACGCGATGATCATCAAAGGCTTGGAGCAATTCGTCGATTGGCAGGATATGGGCTTTCGCATCGTCGGAACTGCCAGGGACGGAGAGGAAGGCATCGAGGCGATTCGGACGTTGAAGCCCGAGGTCGTGCTGACCGACATTAAAATGCCGTACAAGGACGGCTTGGACATGATCGAGGATTGTCTTCGGGACGGGATGACGCCTCATTTTGTCGTGCTGACCGGGTTTAACGAATTCGAGTACGCCAGACGCGCGCTCAAGAGCCGGGTATCCGATTATTTGCTCAAACCCGTCGAGGAGAAGGAGCTGGTATCCGTGCTGGGGGGCATTCGGGCGCATATCGAGAGTCTCGAGAAAAACGAGGCGGACTGGAACACCCTGCGATCCGCCGCAACGGAAAGCTTCTCCCTCGTAAGAGGAAAGCTCATTCGGGATCTCGTCTCCGGGGCAGTCTCCCCCTCGTCGATCGGCGAAGACAAGCTGGCGTATTACGATCTCGGTTTGACGGACGCCTGCTACCAGGTGGCACTGCTGCAAGGAGAGGGGCCGCTGCCTGACGAGGACAAGCTGACAGAGCTGCTGGCGGAGGTTTGCAAGCGCAAGGGGATTCGTCTGTACATGGCCTGCGAGGAAGGAGCCGCGACTTTGCTGTTTGGCGGCGGACAGGACCTCGAGCGGCGGGTCGGCGAGTGTTTGGACGAGAGCATGGGGAACATCAAGGAGCGGCTGGGGGCGGCTCCGACGATCGGCGTATCGGAGGCCGGTGTGCTGTCCGGGCTTCCGGAGCTTAGCCGGCAGGCGGAGTTTGCGCTGCGGCACAAGCTGTTCCAAGGAGTCGGCGCCGTCATTGCCTTCCACACGCTTCCGCGGGAGAGCGCGGGTCGTCTGCCGGACCCCGAGGAGCAGGCAAGGCGGCTGCTGGCAGCCGTAAGCGAGAACGACGAAGCGGCTATGCTGGGCGAGCTGGACGAGTTTTTCGAGGAAATCCGCCGCGCGGGACTGGCTCCGCAGGACGTCTATCGCGTCTGCGCCGAGCTGTTATACGAAGTCCGCAAGGCGCTCGGGGAAATCGGGATCGCGCGGGGAAAGCTGGAGGAGGAGGGCGCGTTATCGCCGGACGGGATGAGACGGCACGATACGCTGGCCGGGCGCAGAGGCTGGTTCGGGGAAACGTTCCAGCGCGTTCGGGCACATTTTGACAGAAGCTTCGAGCCTGCCGGCGGCGGACAGATCGACAGCATCCTGTTGTACATGAATACCCGCTACGCGGAGCCGATCGATCTGGACGTCATCTCTAGAACGTTTTTCATCGACCCCAGCTATTTCTGCAAAGTATTCAAAAAAAGAACGGGAGAAACGTATTTGCACTACTTGACCCGGATCCGCATCGACAAAGCTTGCCGACTGCTCGGCAATCCGTCGAACAAGGTGTACGAAATCGCGAGCCGGGTCGGCTACGAGGATCAGAGGTATTTCAGCCAAGTGTTCCGCAAGCATACCGGCATGACCCCGAGCGAGTATCAGCGGAGCAGGACAAAAAATTAAACATACGGGACAACTTTGCCGCATTATCATTTTTCCGCCGAAGGGTTAACGTTGGAGTAAGCGATTTCAGTTCGCGGGCGGCCGCTTCGGGCGGCCTTCGCAGACGAATTGCCAGTTCATCCATCGGAAGGGGAAAACAGATATGAAAGCGTCATCCAAAACGATTGCTGCCCTGCTGGTTCTACTCGGCCTGACCGCGGCGCTGCTCAGCGGCTGCGGAGGCAACGGCGGCTCCGGTTCCAAATCGGGCGAGTCTCAGAACGCGGAAAACGGAACCGGCGGGGACGCCCCGATCTCGTTCAAAATCGCCTCATGGGCCGGTCCCGGAAAAAAAGCCGGCATGGACCTGGTCATCTCCGAGTACAAAAAAATAAAACCCAACGTGAGCATCACCTTCGAAGAAGTCGCCCAGAGCAACGCCGATTTCGACGTCTGGATGGCCGCCCAGCTGGCCGGCAACCAGGAGCCCGAGGTCGTCATGGATTTCAGCTACGATCTACCCTACACCAAATATAACGACAAAGGCTACACCGTGCTGGAGATGAATCCGTACCTGGAGCAGGTAAGCCCTTATACGAATCAAAAATGGGGAGACAGCTTCCGCGACGTCGACCTCAACCTGATGCGCTCCACGCGCAACGGCAAGCTGAACAATATCGCCACCTCGATGGTGACCTTGAAGATCGCGTACAACAAAGACGTCTACGACCAATTAGGGCTGCAGGTGCCCAAAACCTTCCCGGAAATGATCGCCAACTTCGAGGCGATTCGCGAGGCCGGCATCGGCGCGGAGCCGTTCTCCGGGTTTCTCAAGGTCACGTCGGCTTGGGACTGGTTCGCGAGATTCGCCGCCCAGCAGACGCAGGAGCAGTTCGTCAGCCAGATCGACACGCTGTACAAGAACAACAAGTACGAGCAGAACGAGTACGTCAAAGCTGTAGACGAGGGCATCATCGACGTCGCCAAGCCGGAGGTGCGCGGCTTGTACGAGCTGTTCAAGCAGTTCACGGATTACTGGGCGCCCGGCGCGATCGCGATGACGATGACGGAGGCCCGGGACATGTGGCTGCAGGGCAAAGCCGTTCACACGTTCACGATCAATATCGACGCCAAGCCGTTCGCCAGCGACATGAAGCCGCCGTTTAACTGGGATACGTTCGAGTTCCCGGTCATCACGAAGGACCTGGCGCCGACCTCCAACGAAAATCCCGCCGAATTCGGCGATCTGGCCGACGCGTTCGTCGTTATGCCGTCGGCCATCAAGCAGAACATCCAGGACGAGGTCATGGATTTCATCATGTTCTATACTTCGCCCGCCATGGCGACGCAGCTTGCGGACCTGAACTGGATTACGCCTACGGTCGGCGGCATAGAGCCGAATGCCAATCTGGAGCGGTACCTGCCGAAGTACAGACCGCAAAACCAAGTCGATCTGAACTCGCAGGCCATTCTCGGCACGAACGCCCGGCAGTACGTGCTGCAGCAGATTCAACGCTATGTGCTGGACGACATTACGACCGACCAGTTGGTCGAGCTGATCGCCAAGAACATGAAGGAAGAGACGGAGAAGGTCAAGCAAGAGAAGGGCTGGTCCAAGGAGAACGACTACGGCAACAAGTAACCGGCCGTTCGGGACCGGACCGGCCGAGGCGTCCGGCAGCGGAACGGATGTTCCGCCGCCGGCGCCGCTTCGAAGGCGCTCCGGCCCGGCGCCGTGAGGAACGGGAGGGCCCTTATCATGTCAACGTACGGCTTTAACCTGCTTCGGGCGGTCTACCGCCACAAGCACGCTTACCTTTTTTTGCTGCCGCTCATCGCTCTGCTGGGCGTCTTCAGCTATTATCCGATCGTCATGGCGCTCAAGATGTCGTTCTATCAATGGAAGGGCGGCAACGAGGCCATTTTCATCGGTCTGGACAATTTCGCGGCGCTGTTCAAGGATGCCACGTTCTACAAATCGTTGAAAAACGCGCTATGGTTCATCCTGTTCGACTGTACGGTCGGCGTGCTGATGCCGCTGTTTATCGCCGAGCTGCTGTTTCATTTGAAGAGCGCCAGACTTCAGTACGTGTTTCGGACGCTGTTCGTCGTTACGATTACGGTTCCGTCCGTCGTTCTTATTCTGGTGTGGGTATTTCTGTATAATCCGGTCGTAGGCGGGATGAACGCGATCGTGGACCTGTTCGGCATTCCTCCCCAGCTGTGGCTCGGCGGCTCGGATACCGCGCTGTTCTCGGTCCTGTTTTCGGGTTTCCCGTTCGTGAACCCGATTTTCCTGCTCGTCGTATTCGCCGCGCTTCAGGCGATCCCGAGATCGCTGATCGAAGCCTCCGTCATGGAAGGCTGCGGCGCTTGGCGGCGCATCGTGTCCATCGACGTTCCGATGATTATGGGACAGCTCAAGCTCATTTTTATCCTCGGCATTTTGCACGGCATGCAGTCCTTTTACAAGCAACTGATCATGACGAACGGAGGGCCGGGCAGCGAGACGCTCGTTCCCGGTCTGTATATGTTTCAATCGGGCTTCACGCATAACGATTTCGGCTATGCCTCCACGATCGGCTTCGTGATGCTCATTCTGATGCTGGCGCTGACGATCGCTTCCAACAAGCTGATCAAGTCGGACTCAGACCAGATCTGAGAGGGGGCTTATCGATGTCATCGTCCTACGGAAAATTCGTTTCCGTCATTTTAATCGCTCTGCTGGCGTTGTTCGTGCTGTTCAGCTTTTTCCCGCTGCTGATCATGGTGCTGACCTCCTTCAAATCGAACATGCAGGTCAGTCTGGGCGTGTTCAAGCTTCCGGACGTCATCCAATGGGACAATTACCGGCGCGCGTTCGACACGGTCGTGCCGTTCGCGCTCAACTCGATCCTTATCGCGGTATGCGCCGTTGCCGGCGTGCTGATCGTATCCGCTCTCGCGGCGTACGCGTTCGCGAGGTACCGTTTTCCCGGCCGGGAGGTTCTCTATTATCTGGTTATCGCGCTGATGATGGTTCCGGCCGTCCTGCTGCTGATTCCGATGTTCAAGCTCGTCGTCGCGATGGACATGCTGAACACTTACGCGGTCGTCATCCTGCCGCAAATCGCCGGAGGCTGCATCATCGCCGTGTTCCTGCTTCGCAGCTTCTTCGCGGGATTGCCGGAGGATCTGTTCGAGAGCTTCCGCATGGACGGCGCCAAGGAGGTCCGCATTCTGAGAAGCCTGGTGCTTCCTCTGTCCAAGCCGATTCTCGGGACGATCGCCGTGCTGAACTTTCACTCTTCATGGAACGACTATATTTGGCCGCTCGTTACGATCAACGACAAGGCGCTTAAGCCGATCGTGACCGGCATTATGTCGTTCTCGAACGAGTACGCGACGGACTACGGGCCGATGATGGCCGCCTACGTGCTGGCCTCCGTCCCGCTGATGCTGGTCATCGGCTTCGCCATGAAATACTTCGTGGACGGGCTGACCAGCGGGGCCGTTAAAGCTTGAATCCAACCCGTCCAGAGAGGAGAAGCAAGCGATGGCTTCCAAAATCAGATTCGGGCTGATCGGCTGCGGCGCAGTCGCGTCGGCTCACGCGGCGGCGATATCGTCGCTGCCGAATGCGGAGCTCGTCGCCGTCGCCGGCAAATCTCAGGAGCGGCTCGCCTCCTTCGCGGAGGCTTGGGGGCTGGAGGGGCACGCGGATTTCCGCCAGCTGCTGCACAGGGACGATATCGACGCCGTCGGCATCTGCACGCCGAGCGGCAGCCACGGCGATATCGCGATCCTCGCCGCCGAAGCCGGCAAGCACGCGATCGTCGAGAAGCCGATCGAGATCGCGCTTGCCAAGGCGGACGAGACGCTGGCGGCCTTTCGCAGCCGCGGCCTCAGACTGGGTGTCATTTCGCAGCACCGCTTCGACCCCGACGTCGTCCGCCTCAAAGCGCTGCTGGATGCGGGCGGCTTGGGTCGCCCGGTGCTGGCGTCCGCCTGCGTCCATTGGTATCGGGACCAGGCGTACTATGACAGCGGAGGCTGGAGAGGGACCTGGGCGGGAGACGGCGGAGGCGTTCTGATCAATCAGGGCATTCATACCGTCGATCTGCTGCTGCATCTGCTGGGGCCTGTCGCGGAAGTCGCCGGACATGCCGCGACGATGACCCACGAACGGATGGAAACGGAGGATACCGCGGTCGCGCTGCTGAGATTCGCGTGCGGAGCGCTGGGTACGCTGTCGTGCACGACTTCGGCTTATCCCGGCTTCCCCGCAAGGATCGAGATCATCGGCTCGGCAGGCTCGGCCCTGCTGGAAGGAGAAGCGTTGACCAAGCTTTATCGGAATAAAGGGGACGGGAGCCCCGGCGTGAACGAGGCGGAGGACCGGCAAGGGCAAGGCGTCGGCGCGAACGAGGCGGAGGACCGGCAAGGGCAAGGTGTCGGCGTGAACGAGGCGGAGGAGCGGAAGGGGCAAGGCGCCGGCGTGAGCGAGGCAGAGGACCGAAAGGGGCAAGGTGTCGGCGTGAACGAGGCGGAGGAGCGGAAAGGGCAAGGCGTAGGCGTGAACGAGGCGGAGGACCGGAAAAGGCAAGGCGTCGGCGGAGGGGGTTCGGCCTTGCGCGCGGGTCGGCAGGCATTCGTCAGGCAGTATGCCGACTTCATCGATGCGATCGTCGGACAACGCGAACCGGCTGTGACCGGAGAAGCCGGGCGGGAGGCGCTGGCCCTCGTCCTGGACGTTTACCGTTCGTCGCAAGGGGCGACCAGAAGCCGGCGAGAAAGGGAACATGAAGGAGGAGAAAAGCGATGAAGCCAATGGTCGTCCAGCCGCGTCTGGGCATCCAAGGTCCAACCGTTTCCTGGCTGGATCCGTGGGCGGAGGAACCGTCCGCTTCCATTATGCGGACGGGCACGGGAAGCCTCATTCTGGCGCAGGACCCGACGCCGCCTCCGCGGGAATTTATGGCCGTCATGCAGCAGATGGGGGCGGATTTTTACGTTCATCATGTCGTGCCGGGCGCGGCCGGATATGCGGAGCTGCTCCGCGATGCCGCGGCCTGCGGGATGGACGTCTGCCTGGGCAACGAGTACGGCAACATCAACGGACCGTATGCGGAGGGGACCAATCGCTTCGACGTGGCGGACGCCGACGTGTTGGAGGCGGCCGCGAGCGGACGCCTGATGGGGCTGCTGTACGACGAGCCCGAGCATCTGCAGATCAATGCCGCTCAGTATCGCAAGGACGGGTTTTACCCGCACTGGGGAGAGACGGACGGCTTGACGCTTGCGCAGTCGCAGGAAGCGGTCGTCGCGGCGGTCGCCGGAAGGACTGCCCATTTCCGGAGATTGCTGGAGAACGGGGGCTTCAAGGGAGACGGCGCGCCCCTCGTGGCCGAGCATGTGTTCCCCGTTCTTTTTCACGCGCATGCGCGCGGAGGCATGGAGGTGTGCCCGAAAATCATGAAGGAATCGTTCCAGCCGCTGCAGCTGTCGACGGCTCTGGGCGCGGCGAAGCAGTACGGGAGACGGCTCTGGATATGCGCCGATCTGTGGGGGCCCGACGCAGGTCCATGGTTTACCCGGACGTCCGGCTTTCCCGGCCATTCCCCGGAGGAGTATGCTTCCGCGCTGAGAATGGGGTATTGGATGGGCCCGTCCCATTTGTTCGCCGAGAATGTCGACGTCCTTCTGAAATACGAGGGAAGCGGGTTCCGCAAGACGGAATTCGGAGAGGTCTGGGAAGAGTTCGCCCGCAAGTACGTGCCGGAACATCCGCTGCCCTGGAGTCACTCGGAGGCGGAGCCCGACATTGCATTCATTCATGCCGACGACTGCAATTACGGCCAGAACGAGCGGCTGTACGGGAATCGCGGGCTGTCGGCAGGCGAAGCGGGGCGCAGCGTGTTCCAGGTCTGGCATCTGCTCAGCCACGGCACTGTTCCCGCCCACGGCAGCTGCATGCACATTCCGGGCTTCGCGTTTCCGCGCCACAAGCTAAAGGCCGACTATCCGCAGCAGTCGTTTCCGCTGGAGCGGGGCGTGCCGCTTGCGCCGGAGGAGCGCGTACATCCGCTGTTCTATCCGATGAACAACGTATTGGTCTACGACGAGCGGATCGGGGAGCGGCAGCTCGGCTCTCCGAAGCTGATCGTCGTCGCCGGCACGCGCCTGTCGGACGAGACGCTGTCCGCCGTCCGCCGTCGCGCCGAGAACGGGGCGACCGTCGTTATCGCTTCGTGGCTGGCGCCGGAAGGCTGGAGAACGAGCGGCCGAATCGGAGAGGGAGTCTGGGTCGTGACGGACGGCTTTCTGGACGACGATGACGTGAAGGAGACGATTCGCCCCTTCATCGGCAGCGAAGACTGCTGGCGCCAGCGCTTCGGAAGCGGGGAGGCGAGAATGTACCGCTCCGATTCGGCGGGCTTTACGCTGGATTTCGAGATCGCGCGGCTTTGACCGCGGTGGAGGAGAAGCCCGATCGATTCGGGCTTCTTTTGGGTTCGATCTCGGAGCCACGGAGCGGGAGGAGTTTTGTACGAAATTTCAGCCAAATGCGATTCCCGGTCGAACGAAGCCGCGTCTTCATGTACAATGGAGACGTTATCTAAAAATAGAGATAGGGAGCGTGGGAGAAAAGTGGCATTGAAAGCAGTCGTGTTCGATTTTGACGGAACGCTGATGGATACGGAAACCGGCGCGTACGAGGCCATCTCCAGCATCTATGCGGAGCACGGGCAGGAGCTGGCGCTGGACACCTGGGCCGTCTGCATCGGGACGCAGGGCGCCTTCGATCCTTATGAAGAGCTGCAGCGCAGAACGGGGAAAACGCTGGATCGGGACGAGCTTCACCAGCTGTTCCGGACCCGGCATGTCGAATATTTGAAGAACGCCCCCCTACGACCCGGTGTCGTGGAGCGGCTGGAAGAGGCTCGCCGGCTCGGCTGGAGAATCGGGCTGGCCTCCAGCTCGGATCTGGCTTGGATCGAGGGGCATCTGCGCGATCAAGGGATTCGCGATTATTTCGAGGTCATTCGTTCTTCCGACGACGTGAAGCGGGTGAAGCCGGATCCGGAGCTCTATCTGCTTGCCGTGGAGGCGCTCGGCGTCAAGCCCGGCGAGGCCGTCGCCATCGAGGACTCGATGAACGGGCTGCGCGCCGCCAAGGCGGCGGGGCTGTGGGGGCTGGCCGTTCCGAACGGAGTGACGAAGCAGATGGACTTTTCGGAAGCGGATCTGATCGTCGACGGGCTGGATCGGACGACGTTCGAGCAGGTCCAGGCGACGATTGCGTCATTGTAAACGATGAATCGACAGGGCTGTCTTCCCGGCGCTATTACGGCGCGCCGGAGAGACAGCCCTGTTTCTGCCGGGCGATTACGGCCGGCGATTGGCGATCGATTCTAGCATTCAACCGCGATGACCTGAATTTGACGGGCCTCCAGGTCCCGCAGCACGGCCGGAGGCGTCTTGACGGACGTGACGACCGTGTCGATCCGGTCGAAGGCGGCGAATAGGGCCGGCTTGATCCGGGCGAACTTGCTGTGATCGACGACCAGCATCACCTTGTGGGCGGCTTCGATCATTTTTTTCTTGGTGGCCGCCTCGATAGCGGAAGAGGTGGAGAAGCCTTGGTCGGGGCGGAAGCCGCTGGCCCCGATGATGGCCCAGTTTACCCGGATCCGTTCCAGGTAGTGCTCCGTGTCCGGTCCGGCAACGCCGTTGCGGCCCGCGATCAGCTCGCCGCAAGCCAGGGAGACCGTGGCCGGGCTGTCGGACAGCTCCAATCCGACCGCCAGGGAGTTCGTAACCACCGTGATTTTTTTGGGCTTCAGCTGAACGGCGACCGCCATCGGAGTCGTCCCCGCGTCGATCAGCACGGAGTCGCCGTCGTGAATAAGCTCCGCTGCGGCTCGGGCGATCGCTTCCTTCTCGTCCGACTCGAGCCGGCTGCGGATGCCGAACGGAGGGATCGCGGGCTGCTCCAGCGCAACGGCGCTTCCGTGCCGCCGCAAGAGAAGCCCCTGGCGCTCCAGCTCGATCAGATCTTTGCGGATGGTGACTTCGGATACGGAGAACCTTCTGCTCAGATCGGCGACGGTCATTTCCTTGGCCGCGTTGACGGCGGTCAAAATTCGGCTCCATCTTTCTTTCACGGAGTGACATCCTTTCCAGTCAAGTATGCTGCCGCTGGGCCGGCGGATCGGGATCAGGGCTGCGAGCCCTGCAGGTAAAGCCGGTCGATCTCCTCGAAGGTCGCCAATCTTCCCCGGCCGCCCAGCCCTTCGCAGCTTAGCGCGGCGAAGGCGTTCGACAGCTTGAGGTTGTCGGCCGGCGCCATGCCCTTCCAGAGACCGTAGGCGAAGGCGCCGTGGAAGTTGTCGCCCGCGCCGGTCGTATCCAGCGCCTTCACCGGAATGCCCTGCACCCGGGAGAAGCCTTGAGCTTCGCTCCACAGGACGCAGCCTTGCTTGCCCAGCGTAATGGCGGTGCAGGAAGGGCCGGATTGGGCCAGCTCCAGGCAGGCCTGCTCCGGCGGAAGCTCGGCGAGCGCCTGGGGCAGCGATTTGACGTCCGTAATAAATACATCGACATAGGGGAGCAATCGTTCAAGATCCCCTTCGCGGATATTTCCTCCGTCCAGCGACGTCGGGATGCCGAGATGCTTGGCGGTCTGAAGCGCAAGCAGCGTCAGCTCCGGGCGATTGCCGTCCGCATGGACCAGGGCGGCCTGCCGGACGGACTCCGCCGGGAAGCGCGACAGCTCGTAGTCTTGAAGCACGCCCCCGTAGTAGGTGATCGCGCGCAAGCCGCTGCTCTCCACATGGATCAGGCTGGTGGAGGACCTTCCTCCCTGCACGACCTGCACGCCGGACGTTTCGATGCCGTCCCGCTCCAGCTCGGCGACGATCGCGGCTCCCGCGGCGTCGTCGCCGACCGCCGAGATCAGGGAGCAGGGGGCGCCGAGCGCCCGCGCGGCGGCGGCGGCATTGGCAGCCGGCCCGCCACCGCATTGGATCAGCTCCAGGGCCGGAATGCGCTGATCGCTGTGAGGGACCCGATCCACGAGCGCGATGTGATCGAGAGTGGCCGTGCCGACGAAGACGATCGGCCCGCTCATGGGCGGTCACCGCCCTGGCCGGGAAGAACAGCCACCTTGATGCCCGCGCCTTGCCGAGCCGTCTCGAACGCCTGCGCGACCTCCTCCAGCGGGTAGCGGTGAGTGATCAATTCTTCGAGCTCCAGCGCAGGCATAATCTCCAGCGCGCGGTGATGCGTATAGGGATTGATCGCCGATCCGAGCACTTTAAGCTCCCGCTTGAAAATGTCGTTCGGGGAAATCTCGATGCTCTGCGAAGGAGGGACAACGCCGAAGAACATGATGGTCGCGCCGCGTCCCGCCAGCTCGAAGCACTGTTTGGCCGTGTCGCTGCGGCCGGCCGCCTCCACGACGATGTCCGCTCCCAGTTCTCCCGTTTCCTGCAGCACTCGCTCCGGGAGATTGTCGCGAAGAGGGTCGACGACGATAAAGCCGCGCTTGGCCAACAGATGGCGGCGGATCTCGTTAGGCTCGGCGACGATAATCTTGCCCGCGCCGCTGCGGCGGATCAGCTCGGCCAGCACGATGCCGACGAAGCCGCCGCCCAGAATGACGGCGGAATCGCCGACCTTGACCTCGAGGCGATCGACGCCGTGCATGCAGCACCCGATGTTCTCCGTCAGCGCGGCGACTTCGGCGCTCATGCCTTCCGGCACCTTGTACACCGTTTTCTCCGGAACGACGCACAGCTCGGCGAAGCCTCCGTCCAGATGTACGCCGAAGGCGAGCTTGCTCAAGCACAGATGCTCCTTGCCGATCCGGCAGTATTTGCAGGTGCCGCAGAACAGATGAGGCTCGACTGTGACCAGGTCGCCGACCTTCACCGTGCTCACCTGATCGCCGACGGCGTCGACGTATCCGGAAAACTCGTGGCAGATGACGACGGGCGCTTCCGCGAAATGATGTCCGGCCAGAATATGCAGATCGGTTCCGCATATCGTACCGGCTTTGATTCGGATCCGCACGTCCTGACCCCGGACCTCGGGGATCGGCTTGCGCACGAGTTGAAGTTGATGGGGGCCTTGAAATTCGGCGGCTAAGTAGCTCATCTCGCTGATTCTCCTTTAGAAAAGTCATTCGGATGAGCTAATTGTATCGGAAACGAATTTCGAATTCAATAAATTAATTTCATTCGAAACATAAATGATTCGATTTGGTTTCGTATAGACATAAATACGAAACTGTTTTATAGTGAAGGGGGAATTCGAGAAGACTGCGAGACAACAAGGGAGGAAACGGAATGGCTTTGGTCAACGGAACCGAGCTTCTGCGGGACGCGAAGCGGAGAAAATATGCGGTGCCGCAATTTAACGTATTGAATCTGGAAATGGTGGAGGCGGTAATCGACACGGCGGAGTCGTTCCGGGCGCCGGTCATCGTCGGGCTGGTGGATCGTCATTTTCCGGTGCTGGATATCGAAAGTCTCGTCTATGCGATCAAGCGCAGAGCCGACAGGGCGGCCGTTCCCGTCGTGCTGCATCTGGATCACGGCAGAACGTGGGAAAGGGCGATCGAGGCGCTGCGGCTTGGCTTCACGTCCATTATGTACGACGGCTCCCTGCTCCCGATTGAAGACAACATTTCGACGACCCGGGACATCGTCCGGGCGGCTCATGCGGTCCAGGTATCGGTCGAAGCGGAGCTCGGCCACGTCGGCAGCGCCAAGGCGGGAGACGGGAACGAAGTGACCTCCACGGACGAGGCGGAATATTTCGCCGAGCGTACAGGGGTAGACTATTTGGCGATCTCGATCGGCAATACGCACGGACACTACCATGGAGACAAGCCGACTTTCCGTCTGGACGTGCTGCAGGAGATCAACCGGAAGGTCGACGTTCCGCTTGTGCTGCACGGCGGCTCGGAGACGCCGCTGGCCGAGATTCATAGCGTCATCGATAACGGCATTGCCAAGATCAACATTTTCACCGAGTTTGCCCGAGCCTATATGGAAGGGATCGTTCAGCTTTCGCGAAGCGAAAGCATCGATTACTTGAACGTTGCCGCCTCCGGCAAGGAGACGGCGCGGACGGTGATCGCCGGACGGCTGCAGGACTTCCGCACGGCCGGCAAAGCTTGAAGCGCGCGACAGCGCAAGGAGGAAGCGGAATGAAGCAATGGGCCATGTATATCGGAGGACAGTGGGCGCAAGCCCTCTCTTCCGCGACTTACGAGACGATCAATCCGGCCGACGGTAAGGCGGTCGGCATTGCTCCGTACGGCGGCCGGGCGGACGCGGAGCGCGCCGTTGCCGCGGCTGCGGCGGCATTCCCCGCATGGTCGAAGCGGCCGGTCAAGGAACGGGCGGAGCTTCTGCACCGGATCGCGGCGCGCATGGGCGAAGCGTCCGAGGAGCTGGCGGAGCTGATCACGCTGGAGATGGGCAAGCCGCTGGCCGAAGCCCGCGGCGAGGTCAAGATCGCGATCGAATATTTGAAGTGGAATGCCGAGGAGGCCGTGCGCGCTTACGGGCAAGTGATACCGTCGTCGGTCGCCAACAAGCGGCTGATGACGATCCGGCAGCCCGTCGGTCCGATCGGCGCGATCACGCCGTGGAATTTCCCGTTGTCGATGGCGGCGCGCAAGCTGGGCCCCGCATTGGCGACGGGCTGCACGGTCGTGTTCAAGCCGGCGCTGCAGACGCCGGGGGCGGCGCTCAAGTTCGCCGAGCTGGCCGAACAAGAGGGGCTGCCTGCGGGCGTGCTGAACGTCGTCACCGGCGACCCGGAAGAGATCGGCGGAGAGCTTCTGAGCAATCCGGCCATTCGCAAGATTACGTTCACCGGATCGACGGCCGTCGGGAAGAAGCTGCTTCGCGGAGCGGCCGATCAGGTCAAGAAGATGTCGATGGAGCTGGGCGGGCACGCCCCGTTTATCGTCTTCGAGGATGCCGATCTGGACGAGGCGGTCAAGGGCGCGATGGCCAGCAAGTTCAGGAACGCCGGGCAGACGTGCATCTGCGCCAACCGCATCTACGTGCAGGAATCGATTGCCGAGGCGTTCTCGGATAAGCTGAAGACGGCCGTCGAACGGCTTGTCGTCGGCCACGGACGCGATCCGCAGACCGATCTTGGGCCGGTCATCGACGAGAGAGCGCTGGAGAAGGCGCAGCGCCACGTCGAGGACGCCGTCGAGAAAGGCGCCCGCGTGCTGACCGGGGGAAGAAGGAAGGCCGGCGAGCCCGGGTTTTTCTTCGAGCCGACGCTGCTTGCCGGCACGACTCCGGACATGCTCGTCATGCAGGAGGAAACGTTCGGCCCCGTAGCGCCGATCGCGACGTTCCGGACGGAAGAGGAGGCGATCGCGATGGCCAACGATACGCCGTACGGGCTGGCCGCGTACTTCTACACGCGCGATCTTTCCCGGATGTTCCGGGTGCACGAGGCGCTGGAGTACGGCATCGTCGGCTGCAACGACGCTGTGCCGACGACGGTGCAGGGGCCGTTCGGCGGCGTGAAGGAGAGCGGCATCGGCAGGGAAGGCGGCCCGGACAGCGCGGCCGATTACTTGGAGACGAAATTCGTATCGATCCACATCGATTAGACGGGAGCGCATCGATGAACGCATACAACATTGCAGTTATACCCGGGGACGGGATCGGGAAGGAGGTCGTTCCCGCCGCGCTCCGCTGTCTGGAGGCTGTGGCGGATATCCACGGCGGGTTGAAATGGAATTGGACGTTCTTTCCGTGGAATTGCGAATATTATTTGCAGCATGGGGAAATGATGCCGGAGGACGGCATCTCGACGTTAAAGCAATTCGATCAGATTTTTCTGGGCGCGGTAGGCATGCCGGAGCTGGTGCCCGATCATATCTCCCTGTGGGGGCTGCTCGTGCGCATTCGCAGGGAGTGCGAGCAGTCGATCAACGTGCGGCCGGCCAAGCTGCTTCGCGGTCTGGATTCTCCGCTGAGAAATCCGGAGCCGTTCGACTTCGTGGTCGTGCGGGAGAACTCCGAGGGAGAGTATTCCCAGGCAGGCGGAGCGATTCACTCGGGCGAGGACGAACTGGTCGTGCAGAATGCGATCTTCACCCGCAGACAGACGGCCAAGGCGATGAAGTACGCTTTCGAGCTGGCGGCAGAACGGCGTCAGTCGGTCGTCTCCGCGACGAAGTCGAACGGCATCGTCCACAGCATGCCCTTCTGGGACCGCGTCTTCGAGGAAGTCGGCGCGGCTTACCCCGATGCGGCTGCGCGCAGCGTCCATATCGACGCGCTGTGCGCTTATCTGGTCATGCGTCCGCAGCAATTCGACGTCATCGTCGCCTCGAACCTGTTCGGGGATATTCTGACCGATCTGGGCGGGGCGATCATGGGCAGCATCGGCATCGCCCCGGCCGCGAACTTGAACGTGGAGCGGAAGTATCCTTCAATGTTCGAGCCGGTTCACGGGTCCGCTCCGGACATAGCCGGCAAGGGGATCGCCAACCCGATCGGCCAAATCTGGACGGCCAAGCAGATGCTCGACTTCATGGGATATCCGGAGCTTGGCGAGCTGGTGCTCGGCGCCATCGAGGATTCGCTCTCGGCCGGGGTGAAGACCGGAGATCTGGGAGGAACCGCGACGACCGAAGAGGCGGCCTCCGACATTCTCGCCCGCATCTACCAACGCGGAAAATAGCACACCGAAGAGGGGGAGGCCATGTCTTCCTTGTTCCGGCAGGCCGGACAGGGAGGGCGGCTGTACGGCACAAGTCCGGAGCGGATCGCTTTCCTTCGCGGAGTCATGGAGGAGGGTCCGGCGGACGGACTGAATCCGCTGAAGTCCGAATGGGATGCCCCGTCGGCCGGCGTGCAGGACGAATACTATGGATTCAATCAGCCGAGCTGCCGGATGTACAATATGAAGCCGGGCATTCGGTACAGGTGGATGCGATCGACGCCCGAATGCCAAGAAGCCGTTCGAACGAGGACGGCTTCTTTGGCGTTCGTACAGCAACTGTCTTGTACGGGAGGGCTTGCGTTAAAGCGTCACGTTTTAACGAACCCATGGGCCGGGAGTGAGGCCGGGCCTGAGCCGAAGGAGAGTCGACTCTTCGACCTCTAGCGGTTTTTTTGAAATCTTGGTGATTCAGAAAGGATCAAATTCGCTATCCTTATCTGAATCCCCTCCGAAAAAACGCGATTCTGCGTCTGGAGGACGCCGAAGACGTTTTTCTTGCAGTGATATATTTCATAGCGGTAGAATTAAAGGACAACGAATCCAGTTATCTCGATTAGAGAAGAGATGCAGACAAGCTCTAACGTGGATGGTGTTCGCTAGGACGAAATCAAGAAAAGAGGAGCTTAAGTGGGAGCAGCGGCTGGACGAGCAGTATTAGGAAGAAAAGTCATGAAGGCATTTACCGTGATGGTGGGCGGTTTTATTACCGCTTACGGCTTGGAAGCCGTGCTGATCCCCAACAATGTATCGGACGGCGGCGTAACCGGTCTGAGCATCGTCGGATCGCAATGGACCGGCCTCCCCCTGGCTCTTCTGCTGGCATTGATCAACATCCCCTTTATTTTCTTGGGATACAAGCAGATCGGCAAAAGCTTTGCGATTTATTCGGTGCTTGGCATTGCGTCGCTGGCGATCGGCACGACGGTGATGCACCATATCCCGACGATTGTTCAGGGCGATACGCTATTGGTTACGGTGGTCGGCGGCATCATTATCGGATTTGGCATGGGGCTGGCGCTGCGCAATGGCGGCGCATTGGACGGGATCGACATGCTGGCCGTGCTGCTGTCCCGCAGGCTGCCGTTCGGAACGAGCGATCTGATCTTATTCCTGAATCTGTTCGTATTCGCGATCGTCTCGACCGTTTTCGGGCTGCAAGGCGCCATCCTGTCGGGGATTGCTTATTTTATCGCTTCCAAGGTCATTCATATTGTGGAGGAAGGCTTTAGCGGCTCCAAAACCTATAAAATCATTACGAGTCAGGCGGAAGAGATGATTCAGACGATCCGCGACCGATTGGGGCGGAGCTCGACCTACACCTTTGTCCACGGCGGGTACTCCAACGAGCAGTTCAAAGAAATTACATGCGTGATCAACCGTCTGGAAGAAAGCAAAATGAGGGAAATTATTACGGAGGTTGACGATAAAGCCTTTATTATTGTGTACGATATAGCGGAAGTGAAGGGCGGAAATTTCCGCAAGTTCAACATCCATTAAGCGGATGTCGTACGAACGCCACCTATAGGTAGAACGTTCGCCGCACTATTTTTGGGCCTCGGATGACCATTCCGGGGCTCTTTGCTATGCGGTCGAGCGTGGTCGGGATCAGGAGGGGGGAACCATGTGAAATTATAGCTTGCAGAGCCGGAAGACTGGGCCGGTTGACGTTGCAGATCCCGGAGGTGATGAAACTGCAGGTGACCCTTAACGATTTTCGGCGTGCAGTTGAGGAGGCGCTGGAGGCGGCATTTCCGGACGTTGCGATCGGGAGCGAAGAGGCGGAGCAGCCGAACGCTCCTTATTTTCTTGTCCGGCTGTCGGAGCCCTCCCATACGCAGGAGTTGGATCGGCGATTTCGCTGGGTGCTTCCATTCGTCATTCAGTATTTCGACCCTGAACGAAGAATCGACGAGATGCACGAGACAGCCGAGCGGCTGATGACCGCGCTGAACCCGATGAACGCGGGGGGCCGACCGGTGCGGGGAATCGGAATGAAGTGGGAGATAGAGGGCGACGCTCTTCGCTTCTACGTCACTTATCAGCTTTTCGTCTGGGCGCCTCACGAGGCAGTCCCCAAGATGCGAAAGCTGGAACAGAATGGAGGAATTCGCACATGAGCAAGCAAGTTAAGGCAGTCGGCGCACGGCCGGCCAAGCATCGCAAGGCGGCTCTGCTTGCGTCCAAGCGTTTTACGGCGGTGGAGAAGGATCTGCTGCGAGGCCTGCTTGGCGACGACGAGAGCTACACAGTCCAGGAAGCGGCCGCTATAGTCGAGAAAAACTTGAAACGGGAGGCGGAATAAACGATGGCAAGCGGAACTTGGACCACTCAGAACAAAGTAAGACCGGGCGTATACGTCAATATCGAAAGCGCTCCGAAAGCGCTAGGAGCGCTGGGCGAGAGAGGCATCGTGTCGATGCCGCTCCTTCTTTCATGGGGAGAACCTAAAACGCTGATTACGGTTGAGGCCGGAGAGGATCCGCGGCATAAGCTCGGGTATCCGTTGGCGGACGAATCGCTGTTGCTGATCGGAGAAGCGTTGAAGCGAGCCGGCAAGCTGCTGGTATACCGCGTCAATACAGGCACGAAAGCGGCGGCGACCTTGGGCGGTCTGACGGTTACGGCCAAGTGGGGCGGCCTTCGCGGCAACGATCTGTCGATTGTTGTCGCGGCGAATGTCGATGACGAGAACCGGTATGACGTCAAGACTTTGTTGAAGGGCGAGGCAGTGGACTCCCAGACGGTCTCGGAGATCTCCGAACTGACGCCCAACGAATGGGTGACGTTCGAAGGCGCGGGCGATCTGGCCGCTGCCGCCGGGGTTCCTCTAACCGGGGGATCGAACGGCACGGCGACGGTTCAGGATTATCTCGATTACCTAGCGGCTATCGAACTGCAGGACTTCAACACGATTGCGCTGCCGTCGACGGACACGGCGCTTAAGGCGGCTTTCGCTTCCTTCGCCAAGCGGCTGAGAGACGACGAGGGCAAGAAGATTCAAGTCGTAATGGAGAACTATCCATCCGCCGACTATGAAGGGGTCATCAGCGTCAAAAACGGCGTCATTCTGGATAATGGCACCACGCTTTCGGCCGCTCAGGCAACGGCTTGGTTGGCAGGCGCAACGGCAGGAGCCGACGTCAACGAATCGCTCACCTACGCAGCTTATGACGGAGCAGTCGATGTTTCCCCGAGATACGCCAACAGCCAGATTATTGAGGCTTTGCAGGCGGGAGAATTCGTATTTACGGCAAGCAGCGGACGGGCGGTCGTCGAACAGGACATCAACTCCCTCACCTCGTTTACGCCGGAGAAGGGGAAGGCATTTTCGAAAAACCGCGTCATCCGCGTGTTGGACGCTGCGAGTAACGATCTTGTTCGCATTTTCTCCAGTTTCTATCTCGGCAAGGTGCCGAATAACGACGACGGCCGCAATTTGCTTAAGGGCGAATGCATCAACTACTTGACCAATCTTTTAAACATCAACGCGATCCAGAACTTCGACGGCCAGACGGATATTGCCGTTTCGGCAGGCGCCGAGGCGGATGTCACGGTCATCGATCTGGCGGTACAGCCGGTGGACAGCATTGAAAAAATCTACACGACCATTACGGTTCGGTAAGGAGAGATTCCTATGGCATTTTTCAGAGAAAGCGATGCGATCAGCGGCAAGCAGGCCAGAGCCTATGCGGCATTCGGCGATCGGAGGGAGGAGCTGTTCTACGCCAAAAATATCGAGGCCACGATCGAAAAGAACAAGGTCGATGTCCCGGTTCTCGGGCGGACGAATACGCCGCAGCGCTCGGCCGGCTGGAAGGGGAGCGGGACGCTGACGGTCTACTATGTCACCTCCATGTTCCGCCAATTGATGCGGGACTATATTAAAACCGGCAAAGACTTCTGGTTCGAGCTGCAGATTACGAACGAGGATCCGACCTCGGGAGCCGGCAAGCAGACGGCCCGGCTGCTCAACTGCAACCTCGACAGCATTATCGCCGCCAAGTTCGACGCATCCTCGGACGATATGCTGGAGGAGGAGCTTCCGTTCACGTTCAGCGATTACGAGCTGTCGGATTTGTTTAACGAGCTTAATTAAAGGAGGATCAAGATGAGCCTGCAAGCTTTTTTCGCGCACAACGTTCAATTGGAAACGATAGAGGAATTCGCCGTCTCCGACCGATTCAGGGATGAGAACGGAGCTCCGATCCCTTGGAGGCTTCGCACGTTGTCGGAGGAAGAGAACGAGGAGATTCGCAAAGCTTCGACCCAATACGTAAAAGGAAAAGGCGGTCAGCGTCTTCCGGAGACCAAGCCGGAGGTCTACATGGCGAAGATTGCCGCAGCCAGCGTGGTGTATCCCGATCTGAAAAATGTCGAGCTGCAAAATTCCTACAACGTACACGGGGCCGAGGCGCTGCTCAAGAAGATGCTGCTGGCCGGCGAGTACGCTGCGCTTCTGGGCAAGGTTCAAGAGCTTAACGGCTTCGACCGCGATATGGAAGAGCTCGTGGAAGAAGTAAAAAACTGATCGAGGAGGGCGACGGCGAGGCGAATATCGCCTACTACGCCCTCCACGAGTTCCATCTGATGCCGTGGGATTTCGCAGCCCTGAACGGAAAGAAGAAGGCAGCCTTAACGGCGATGATCCAAGTAAGGATTGAGAAGGAGAGCCGCGAAAGAGCGAAAATGAAAAAGAGATAGTCCAATTCGCATATACAGAGGAGGTGAGCAAGATGGCAACCGTAACGTCGGCGCTTGGCATGATGAATCAATTGTCCCGGGCGCTGGACCGAGTCACGGGCCGCGTCTACGTCTTGAACGTTGCTCTGGAGCGTACGAGAAGGCTTGTCGAGAGGCCGGCAATCCTCCGCGTAAGCCTCAATACGACGGCTGTTCGGCCTATTCGTGTCAGAGTTCACCTGGATACCGCGCAGGCGTTGGCAAGAGCGGCAGCGCTGCGGCTGCAGATTCTGTCGCGAATCGGAACGATTACCGCATCGGTTCAATTGAGCAGCAATCTAACCTCGATGCTTAGCCAACTGATCGGATTGGTCAGACAATTGTCGGAGGCTGTTCGCAATATCCCTCCCCTTGGCGGCGGGGGCGGGGGTTCCGGCGGAGGCAGCGGAGGAAGCGGAGGCGGGAGTTCAGGCGGCGGAGGCGGCGGGAGCCAAATGCTGAAGAAGCTTCTGGCTTCCGCGGACTTGAAATCGGCGATGCGAATCAGCGACGAATATATGACGATCCGCGCCAAGCTGGACTTCGTCAACGATGGCTTGCAGACGACCGAGCAGCTGCAGCAGAAAGTGTTCGCGGCGGCCGGGCGGTCCAGAGTGAGCTATGCGGACATGGCACAGGCCGTCGGTCGAATGGGGGCGGCCTCGGGCGCATTCGGCAGCAAGGACGAGGTCATCGCCTTCGCCGAAACGGCGCAAAAGTCGTTCCGGATTAGCGGTGCGGACGCCGGGGGGCAGCAGGCCGGCATGCAGCAGCTGTCCCAGGCGATGGTCACTGGAAAGCTGGAGGGTGAAGGGTTTCGAAGCATTCTGGAAAATGCCCCGATGCTCGCCCAAGCGATAGCGAACTATACCGGCCAGTCTCAAGCCGAGCTGCTGGAGTTATCGAAGGAGGGCCGGATCACGGCCGACATCCTGAAAAATGCGATGTTTGCTGCAACGGACGAGATCAACCAGAAATTCGAATTGCTGCCTCTCACCTTCGGAGACGTCCGAAATCAGATACAGAACGACGCGCTTCGGGCCTTCGGTCCCGTCATCGAGCAGATTAACGGTTTCTTGAACAGCGACGTCGGCGCAAGCTTTATTCACAATATCGGGATAGCCGTTCAAGCGGCTGCTCTCCTGCTTGAGGCGATGGTAACCGGCATTGAAGCGATAGCCAACGCCATCGCGGAGAACTGGCCGATTATTGAGCCTATTCTGGTCGCACTGGGCTCCGTGCTGCTGGCGGTCATTATCGTAAAAATCTGGACGGTGACCGCGGCGCTCTACGCACAGGTTGCGGCGCTTTATGCGCAGGCTGCGGCTTGGATGGCGGCGTACTGGCCGGTGGTCTTGATTGTAATGGCTATCGTCGCGATCATTTATGCGCTCATTAAGATGGGCGTGACGGCCGACCAAATCGTCGGATTTATCGTCGGGTTATTTAGAGGGTTGTATACGTTCTATACCAATTTCACGGCGATGCTCTATAACATATTCGCTTCGTTCGCCGAGTTTTTCAAAAATTTCCTTAATCATCCGGTTTATTCTGCGAAGAGGTTGTTTGCCAACTTCGTCAATTCCGTGCTGGATATGGTCAAGAAAATTGCGGAAGCGATAGACTGGGTTTTCGGTTCCGATCTGGCCGGGGGCCTCACCTCTCTGCAACAACAAATGTCGGACTGGGTCGGCGAGATGCCGGAGGGGTACAAGGTTGTCCAGCGCATGGAGCAAAAGTCCCTAGTCGATGAGGCCAAGAAAGGGTACGACGCCGGTTCGAGTTGGATGAAGGGGGTATCCGGCAAGCTGAAAGGCTTCAATCTGGATAAGCTGATGGAGTTTGGAGCAGAAGCCTTCGCGGGCTTCGGAGACAATCCCCACGAGACGCCGAACATCGGCAAAGTCGGAGAGGTCGGCCGAATCAACAATACCGTGGATATCAGCAGCGAGGACCTCAAGATGATGCGCGAGCTGGCCGAGATGAAGAACATTCAAAACTTCGTGTCGCTTACGCCCAGCATTTCCTTCGGGGACACCCACATCAGGAACGAGAGCGATTTGGATACGATCATCATGCGGATTACGGACAGCCTTAACCAGGATATTGCCGCTTCCGCAGACGCTGCGTATGGGTAATGAGGGGGGGACGATATGCGCGTATACGGTGTGGAGCTGAGTTTTAACAACAGGACTGAAGTGCTTAAGGTGCCGATCAATCCAGCCTCCATTGAAGTGAGCGAATCCGGACAAGGCAAAACCTACGATGTGGCGGGACTGGGGGAAATCAACGTCATAAAAGACCGCAAACTGACCGAGTACAGTTTCAGCGGTCTTTTTCCAGCGCAGCGGTATCCGTTCGTCACAACGGAAGAACTGTGGCACCCCGTCCAATACATCAAATTGATCGAGAGTTGGATGAAGACCAAGCGGCCGATTCGGTTTATTTTTACTAGCGATACGTTCGACATCAATACCCCGGCGAGCATTGAATCGTTTTCCTGGAGCGAGACGGCCGGGGGAGCCGGAGATATCGAATATACGATCAAGCTGCGCAAGTACGTCTTCTATGCCGCCCGCAAGCTTCAACGGGACATGACGGGGCAGCAGAAAGAGGCCGGTTCCGTCCGTCCCAACGAGAAGCAGCAGGCTAAAACCTATAAGCTGGCCGCTGGAGACAATCTGTGGAAGGTGGCGCAGACGCAGCTGGGCAGTGGCGCTCGCTGGAAGGAGATTCAGAAGCTGAACGGCATTGCCGACGCGGAAATCAAACGGCTGCCGGTCGGAAAGGTGCTGAAGCTGCCATGATCCGTGTCAAAATCATCAACAAGCAGGGCAGCGAATGGGACGTCAGCGAGATCGCCGAGGGTCTGACCTGGAAGACGGCCCGGATTGGAAAAGCCGGCAGCCTATCCTTCACCTTGATTAAAGGGGCCCCCCTCTACCAGCTGCGCGATTTTTCTTACAGCAACGGGGATGTCGTCCGAGTTCGCGTGGGTCAGACCGACTTGTTCCACGGATACATTTTCAGCATCGAAGGCGGGCGCGATGAAGCCGTTCAGATTACGGCCTACGATCAGATTCGCTATTTGATGAATACCGACACCTATGTGTTTGTCGGCGCGACGGCCACCGAAGTGCTGCGGCGGATTGCCAAGGATTTCGAACTGAAGCTGGGGACCGTCGCCGATACCGGCTATCGCATCCCGACGATGTCGGAGGACGGCCAGAAGCTGATCGATATGATCAGCAAGGCGATTACGCTGACCTTCGCCAACACCGGCCGGGACTATTGCCTGTATGACGATTTTGGGGCTCTCTGCCTGCGGGACGTCGACAGCGAGCAGCTTGATCTGATCGTCGGCGACGGCAGTCTGATGACCGATTATCAGGTCAAGAAGTCGATCGACAGCGATACGTTCAATAGGATTAAGCTGTATAAAGACAATAGCAAGACCGGCAGGCGGGAAGTATATGTGGCTCAGGATAGCGTAAACATCAAGCGCTGGGGGCTGCTGCAGCACTATCAGAACGTGAACGAGGATATGAACGAGGCGCAGATCAAGGAGCTGCTGCTCAACTTGGCCAAGATCAAAAATCGTGAAACGAAGTCGCTGAAGGTCAGCGCCATAGGCGACGTTCGAGTGCGCGCCGGCATGCGCGTCCGGATCGTCATATCCGAGTACGAGGTCGATCAGGCGCTGCTGGTGGACGAATGCACGCATCGCTTCGACGGCGCCGATCATACGATGACACTGGATTTAAGGGTGGTGTAGACGAGATGGCAGGCTTATTGAACACGATCAAACAGGCGTCCGCGTCCGCCATAGCGGCAAGCAATCCGGCCGCCGTCCTGTTTGGCGTCGTAACGGCAGAGGCTCCGCTGGAGATCCGGGTGGATCAACGCTTCACTCTTCCGGCGGAGTTTTTAATCGTGCCGGAATCTTTGACGCATTACGAGGTGCCGCTGCGGCATGCTCACCGGTACGCGGACGACAGCGCAAGCGGATCGTCTACGAAGACGACCGAGCCGGCGCTGCCCGAGGAGCCGCTCGTCATCCGCCGCAGACTCGAGGTCGGGGATCGGGTGCTGCTGCTGCGCGTGCAGGGCGGCCAGCAGTACGTCATTTTGGACAGGGTGGTGAACGCGGATGATTCCGGAGTTTGATCCCGCTTTGTTGGACGAGCCGTTGGAGGGGGGGCAGCAGCCGTCTCTCACCTGGAAGCTGGATTTCGACAAGGGCAGAATGGTCGGGAAGGCGGACGGCCTGGAAGCGATAAAGCAAGCGATTTTCAAAGTGTTTCAGACGGATCGTTTCCGGCACGATATTTACAGTCCGGATTATGGTCATGAGCTGGCGCTGCTGCTGGGCAGCAGTCCCGTGATTGTCCAATCCGAGGCAGCCCGGATGATCGAGGAGGCGCTCCTGCCAGACGACCGGATCGATGCGGTTGAGAATGTCGAGGCCGTAGTCGACGGCGATCGGCTCTCGATCCGGTTTACCGTGGCGACAATGTACGGCAGCTTGGAGCAGGAGGTGAGCCGAGGTGTATGAGCATATGACCTTTGACTTTATATTGCAGCGAATGCTTTCCCGGGTCCCGGACACCCTCGACAAGCGGGAGGGCAGCGTAATCTACGATGCTTGCGCGCCGGCAGCGGCCGAGCTTGCGCAAATGTATATCGAGTTGGATGTGAATTACAATTTAGCTTTCGCGGATACGGCCAGCGGGGAGTATTTGAGCCGCAAGACAGCCGAATTCGGCGTTAACCGCAACGAGGCGACCTCGGCCATCCGGCTGGGGCTTTTTTATAATGCGGCGAATGCGTTGATGGACGTGCCGCTCGGCTCTCGTTACGCCATGGGCGGACAGAGCTATGTGGCCGATCAGCGGATTAGCACAGGCCGCTACCGGATGAAGTGCGAGACCGCAGGCACGGTCGGCAATGAGCAATTTGGCGCGCTGCTGCCGATCGATTACGTGCCCTCTCTGTCGAGAGCAGAGCTGTCGGACGTGCTTGTGCCAGGCGAAGACGAAGAGTCGGACGAGACGTTGCGCGAGCGATTCTATGCTGCGGTGAACGAACCGGCTTTTGGCGGCAATATCGCGGACTACAAAAATAAAATCAATGCGATTCCGGGCGTTAGAGCCACGAAGGTTTATCCGGTTTGGCAGGGCGGCGGCACCGTCAAATGCACGATTATCGCGGCGGACTGGACCGAGCCGCCCGCTGCATTGATTGACGAGGTGCAGACGCGTATGGATCCGATCATTAACAACGGGCAAGGACAGGGGCAGGCTCCTATCGGTCATAAGGTGACGATTGCAGGCGTAATTGGCCGGACTATCAGCATCTGGACTAAGCTCACGCTGGCTAATGGCGTTACGCCTGGCCAAGTACAAGCGGATGTCGAAGCCGTCGTCAGTGCGTATTTACGGGAGCTGCGACAGGATTGGGCGCATCAGCAGCAGTTGATCGTCAGGACGGCTCAGATCGATGCCCGGTTGCTGACCGTGCAGGGAATAGAGGATGTCTCCGACACGGAGATAAACGGGGCGGCGGCCAATCTGACGCTTGAAGCGGACGAGATTCCGCTTATGGGGACGGTGACGGTCCGTGAGTAAACCGATTCGCGAGTATTGGCCGGACTTGTACGATAACATTGAGGATTTTATCGAGCTGGCACGGTCTGAAGACGCAGAGCTTCAACTCGCAAGCCAGGCTGTCGATCGGCTATTCAGCGATCAATTCGTCATGACCTCTGATCTGGCGGCCATTAAGCGGCGGGAGAAAATGCTTGGCATTCAGGCAGATCCGTCTGCCGAGTCGCTCGACTTCCGCCGCCGTCGCATCGTTAACCGCTACTCGACCAAGCCGCCGTTCACTCTGCGCTACCTGCAGCAACGGCTGGATCAGCTTGTTGGGCCGGGGCTGACGATCGTTTCGGTGGATGTGGAACAGTTTATTCTTTACGTCACTACGAACATTCAGAATGCGAACGTATTCAGGGAAGTCCAGCACACGATCGAGATGGTGAAGCCGGCCAATCTCGTTTATCAGCAAAACACGTCGATAGCGGAGTCGATCGGCCTCGAAGAACATCTCGCCATGAAGCCGATTGAATGGAACTACAAACTCAACGGATCGTGGCAGCTTGGGCAGAAGCCGTTCGCATCTTACGGATCGGAGGTCGTGATTAGATGATCGATACGCAGTTTCTAAGCGATGTCGCAGATTACGTCAATGGGCGAATCGCAAAGGTCATTCTTAATGGGACGGTGGACATAACGAACTTCACAGTGAAGGAAGTTTCGGAGCGTACCGTCATCTTGCAATATATCATTCCGGTGGCCGACGTCTCGCTTGTCGAGTTGATCGAGCTGAAAGACACTTCCGGCAATCTCATCACTTCGAACCCGGTCGAGATCCCGATCACCTCGGATACGCTCATGCTACAAACAGTTGAAGTCAAGGAGGTCATGACGTAATGGCTAAAACAGATTGGATGCTCGACGATACAGTTCTACCGGAAGACCTGAATCAGCTCGGCGTTGAGATTAACGCGAATACGGAGAAAGTGAGCGACAACCTGGATCGCCAGCCATGGGAGCCGGTTGTCCTGCGCCAAGGCGTCCAGATCGTCCAGGGCGGCGACGTCCCGGCAATCCTCCATCCGACGATGCAGGGACGGACTCTTGTTAATCTGCTCGGGCGGGATGGGAACTGCGAAAGCATGATGCCATTTACTGCTTTCGGTGCGGCGACATCCGGATTATCAGCAACACGGTTTAAGTACGGAAGTAATTCGATTAAATTTACCGCATCTAACAATTCTGGTTTTCTTATGAAGAATTATAGTCACCCATTAGACACCACAAAACAATACGTCTTGGGTGCATGGGTTTATGTCGAATCCTTTACTTCCGGTGTTTTTGACTTATCCGTTCGTAATTATGGAGAGACTCAACCACGATACGGGGTTTTGGCTGACAATACAAAGATAGGCGTGTGGCAGTTCATATACGTTAAAATCCCGGTTGGAAATACGATTACGACAAGCGGGTTTAGTTTACTTTTAGGCCCGACTACCATAGGTACTACGGGGGTCTACTATGTAGATGGAATTCGAATCTACCAACTGGCTGACGATGATTTTAATGCAATCGGAACGACGATAACAGGAGATGCGGTTGACTCTTTTATTCCGTATGTAGACGACATGAAGCATGTCAATGCCGTCTATGTCGAGAATAAGGGGAAGAATCTAGTAGATTCATTCTCTTCAGGAAAATGGTCATTTAATACTGGCAATGCTGCGAGTGCCTCTGTAGCAGTAGTTGATCCAGGTAAAGTAGTGGTTACAACTAACGGTGTCAGGTGCGAAAGTTCGTGTTACATCGAAGTGATTCCAAATACAACCTATACTTTTTCCTGCGATCATAACGGGTTAATTAGTATATATAACGAAACAGGGAGCACGGCTATCGTTGCTTACACGCCATCTCAAACAATTACCTTTAACTCTGGAAATCGTTCGAAAATATCAGTCTGGTTCATGCGCGACCAAGTTGCAGGCACATCGACATTCTCCAATCCAATGCTCAACATCGGCTCCGCCCCCTTACCGTTTAAGCCACAGAAACTATCCTATCTCTATCTGCCTGACTGCAACCTACGATCCAATGTAGACGGCAGCATAGCAGATCTGTTGTATACGGATAGACAAGGTAAACCGAGGGTAACGCGGCGGTTTAGGGAAATGGCGTTGGATGGTTCGATGGAGTGGTCGTTTGGAACGGATGCATCCGGATTTAAAAGTGTACGACTTCCGATAGCAACATATCTGCCAAATAATATAACAAACACCCAAAAGGCCATTAAGTTTGATGGTAAAGCATTGCAAAGCGTAAATAATGCTGCAAGTGTTGCTGCTGCTGATCAAATATCTATGAACAATACGGATTCATCTACGGTTTGGTTATCGGTCGCCGACACCGACAGCGGATGGGGAGAATCCTATACACCAACAGCAGATGAGATTAGGGTTTATTTTAATGGGTGGAGAATGTGTATGTTAAACGGAGCAGAGCCGTATACGAGTGGAGCAAAGCGTGGAAGGCTTATTCAACGCCAGTCAGTTCTCCAGCGGATGTTGTAACACTTCCAACGGGCACCCCTTTTTCTTCGTTTACACCATACCGCCTCATGTACCAACTCGCTCAAAGCGTAGACGAGCCTGCCACCTACGAAGGCTCCTTAATGCTGCATGAGGGAGACAACCAGGTGGAGGTCGGAACGGGGATTGTGGTTAGGGAAGCAGCGAAACCTGCTTTGAGTTTACAGTTGTATGAGATTAATAGACCTGTAACCAATCCCCTAAAAAACAGAGCTAAGGTAGTTATACAAGTTTATGAGGATGGTTCGTTTGGCAAAATATGGTTTAAACCTACGACGAGTTTGGCAGGGTATTATTATGGAACTGGCGGAGCATCCATCCACAAGGAAAACTACGACCCAACAGCCGCCTATTCCGTCACCTATCTAGCACTCGACACATACACACTCGGTATCGCCCCGCAGACGATTAGCGCCGAGTATGCGCCGAACATCCGGGAGTCTGTCGAATCGCTTGTACGTGAAGTGGTCGAGACTCGGACGGAAACGTCCGTCTTGGCGAATACGAAGGCGCAGAAGCAGCCGCCGCAATGGATCGGTGCAACACTTCTGAGCGATTGGACCGGCACTATCGGATACAGAAAGAATGAGATCGGGCAGTTGGAACTCAGAGTCATAATTAGCGGGGGGGTAGTGACTCCGCTTACGACCATAGCTATACTGCCAGAAGGGTTTAGGCCAAGAATAGCTAAAGCCTTCAGGATTCTAAGAAGTGAAAGTGGCGCAATGGCTAATGGAGAGTTATTCATCAACAGTGTCGGCCGTATAGCTGTTTCTGGAGGATCAACACTAACTGCCGGTGCGGAGTATGCCGCAATGGTGGTAATACCCTTGGGATAATAGGAAGGTGAGCGTCTTGAACGAAGCCTGGAGTGCTACGATAAAAATGCAGTCGAAAAACACCCTCATATGAAATAAAATGAAAGCTAACGAGGGGACGGGAGACAATGAAACGGTACGACAAAGCATTCAAAGAAGAAGCAGTCAGATTAA
>NZ_JBHSEP010000032.1:0-48136 GCF_042654645.1 Cohnella hongkongensis
TCTACACCACGAATCCAGGGGGCTGGCCCCCATCGATTTATCGTGAAAGAATGCTGTCACAAGCAGCCTAGCAACAGGATTTCTTCATGAGTGTGTTTTCAAACTGCACTTTTCTTGACAACTCCAGGTTGGCGTGGGTAGGCATGGTACAGCTGCCGAGTGAGACGATCATGTTGCGAAACAACACATAGTATTCCATAGAACGGGATGGTTCGTTACGCTTGTCTGACCTGGCCGAACCCGGTTTGCGCTCCCGGAAAACGGGCATGTTGGAGGGAACGATTTGTTTTATGGAATGGCTGGAGGAGGTTCGGATATGGTTTCGATCTTCAGGAAACAAGGCAGCATGGCGTTGCGCTTAAGCCTTTGCAGAGTGGGTGGAGGAAAACAGGCATAGGTTTGACGTTAACTAGATGGCATTTGATGATAGGCTTTAAAACTTGCAACTGGGAGACCAAGATGCAAAATACATGCAGTCTCCCCGTTTTTCTTTTTCGCCCTCTGCGCTGCAATGGAGCATCGCCAAACCTCTCGCACACCGGCATCTCCCCCGTAGATCCGTTCTGCGGGCGTTAGGATACGAAAGCGAAATCTAACCACAGCCTTCCCCCCCTCCTTGAATGGCAGAAGGTTAGGCTGTGGTGGATCGACTGCTGGCCATTCGCAGCTTGCCGACGCAATAGGCTACTGCTGAGATAATCTCGTCAGCAATACGACTGTCTCGGCGCGAGTTACGCTATCTCCCGGCGCGAACCGATTGCCGCTGCGTCCTGCCACGATGCCCCGTTCAACGGCTTTGCTAACGTATCCTTTGCCCCAATCCGGGATGTCCCGATCGTCTGCAAAATCCGTTTCGGCGTCCGTGGACGGTGGTTGTTTCACCAGCCGCATCATGACGGATACCGCTTCCGTGCGTGTGATAGGCTTCTGCGCTCGGAACGAACCATCCTCATATCCCGTCAGAATGCCTTCCTTGACTGCTATGGCCACATGTCCCTGCGCCCACGACGGGATGTCATCCAGATCTGTGAAAGGAAGCGCGAAGTCGCCTGAATTTGTCCAGCCCTTGGATTGGGCAATGAAAGCGACGAATTCAGCGCGCGTAACTGGTTGGTCCGGGCGGAAGGTTTGATCCGGGTATCCTTTCGCTATTCCCTTGCCGATCGCTTGTATGATTGCTTCCTTCGCCCAATGTCCCGCCAAATCGGAAAAACTCACTTGCGGTGTTTCAGTAACGGAGTCCGGGTCCGGCTGAACAGGAGGAGCGGCGCGTTCCACCTCAAGGACATACCGTTTCTTGGTACCGTTTTGCGCCGTGACTTCAATTTCTATCGTATTGCTGCCAACTTCTAGCGGGATCAACAGCGCTTCCCCGCTCGTCCGCTTGGTTTCGCCAATATGCAAGACAGCGTTGGCATCGTCGAGTTTCGCCGTTACTTCAATCGAACGGATCTCGTGTGCGACTTTCGCCTGGTAGTTCGTCGCGCTTCGACTAAACTGCGGACTTAGCGTGCCGGTATTCAGCGATAATGCCGCCAGATCAGCGTTGCTGCTTAAAACTGGCGCTCCTCCTCCGCCGCCGTTGCCGCCCCCATTGTTACCCCCGCCACTGCCGCCGCTGCTGCTCGCTTGCGGTGCGGCACTCGCAATATTGGACGTGCCCTGATGCTTGCCTCCCAGGACGTTCAGCCGGAACTGATAGGTCGCGCCGTTCCTCAGCCCCGTTACGATAGCGCTGGTTGAAGCGGCAGTGAGCGGAGCGGCAGTTTCTCCCCATTCCCAGGTCGCTCCGCCATCTTCGGAATACTCGACATTGATCGATGCCGCTCCCGTCGGCGGGCTGAACGACAGCGTCACCGTGCCGTCACCTGCAACAGCGGTCAAATCCGTCAACGGCTTCACTTCCGTGTAAAACACAACCTGATTAGGGACGAGATTCATGACCGCAATATCGCCGGAGCCGGTGACGGCGATCCCTCGCGGATACGACAAAAATTCGCTCCACTTCGTAATAAACTCGCCTTCTGTCGTAAAAGTCTGCACCCGGCCCCAGCCGGAATCCACCACATAAACGGTGCCGGCTTCATCTACCGCTACCCCGAAAGGTCCGGAGAATTGCCCGTCCGCATTGCCGGAAACTCCCCATTTCGTCAATAAGCTGCCGTTCGCCGTATATTTGACGATCCGATGATTATTGAAATCCGCAATATATAGATTGTCGCTGGCATCGATCGCAATGCCCTGCGGGTTGTTAAACTGATCATCCCCGGCGCCTTGGGCGCCCCATTTCGCTTTCACAATGCCGGTCGAAGAAAACTTTTGAATAGTATGATTATGCCCATCGGCTACATATACGTTATCCAGCGAATCCGTTGCTATGCCGGTGATAAATTGAAATTTCCCGGCAATAGTGCCGTCTCCGTCCCATTCCGTGATAAAGCTTCCGTCAGCCCCAAACTTCTGCACCCGGTCATTACCGTGATCCGCGACATATACGGCTCCGGCCTTATCGATCGCGATGGCCATAGGCTCGTCGAACTGTCCCTGACCCGATCCATAGCTGCCCCATTTCAACACAAACTGTCCCGTCGAATCGTATTTCAGAATCCGGTGATTCATCCGATCCGCCACATAAAGGTTGCCTTCGCTATCGGCAGCCAGATACAGCGCCTCCAGAAACTGACCGTCCTTGGAGCCGCCCAGCGAGGCGATATAGCTGCCGGTGGCGTCGAACACTTGCGCACGATATCGATCGGTCACATACAGATTTCCGTTGCCGTCTACCGCTATGCCCTTGGGGGCGTTCAAGAACCCTTCCCCGCCCCCAGCGCTCCCGATCGCCTCTGCATCAATCATTGTAAGTTCCAGATTGATCTTCTGCACGCGGCCGTTAGAGTCGGTAATATACAAGCCTTCATGCGCCCCGCCGTCAACCACGTAGAGTTGGGAAGGAAACTGCAGCTGATTGGGATTGCTGCCTTGCGAGCCCCACACCACCGGATTGGCGCCGTTCGCATCGAACTTTTGCACCCGGTGGTTGTTCTGGTCGACGACATACATATTTTTGTCCGCATCAACCGCAATCCCTGTCGGCTTGTCGAACTCTCCAACGTTCACGCCAACCGCGCCGGTGCCGAGTGTCAGGACATGATTGCCGCTGGGATCGAACTTCTGAATCCGGTTGTTGCCCGAGTCCGCCACATAAACACTGCCGTCGCTGTCAACCGCAACATCCTCTGGAAACAGGAAATATCCCGGCAGAGTCGAGCCCGCTCCCTTGCCGATATTGCCCACCACTCCCCCGCTTTCATCGAGAATACGCACGTACCCCTGCCCCTCAAGCACATACAATCTGTTGTTTATTCCCGCTGCGATGGCCACCGCGTTGTTCATCGGCCAAGTCTCCACATAGTCGCCATGGGCATCGAATATAACGATGCCCAGCCGTTCATCGACCACATAGCGGTGGCCCGCAGCGTCGACCGCAATGTCTTTCGGTTTGGTGATGTGACGGTTGTCCGTCTCCGCAGGAATGGCGGATGACAACGTATAACTCGGAGCCGCCGCCGCGCTCGTCAGCGGAAGCAGGTTGCCGAGCAAGCCGGCCAATGTGATCATGATCAAGCTTTTTCCTAATCTCATTTCGTCACTCCATTCAACATATTATTTGTATTGCAGTTTGCGCATACAATAACTATCATTCTAAAGCCGTTTGCTGGAAAAAGCGTCTATCCTCGGGTATACCGGATCGGTATACCCGATCCGGGAACCGGATACATCATAGGGAGAAAACAAAAAATCTGTCCCGGAACAATAGGACAGACCAGTCAGATCGAATATTCTCATTCGCTTTTGGGATCACTCTTGAATAAGTCGCAGTTCCTTGCTTTTGCGTGCCGCCTCGAAGCGGCTGCTCACGCCCAGCTTTCCGTAAATACGGTGAATGTGCGTTTTCACTGTGCCGACCCCGATGCCGAGCTCTTCGGCAATGCGCGTATTGGGCAGCCCAAGGCAGATCAACTCCAGCACCTTCGCTTCTTTCCTCGTGATCGGGGTCGTTAGCTTCGGCGCCAGGTCTCTATGGAGATTATGTGCCTCAGTCGGTATAGAATGGGCAAGTTCAAATTCGATAGCAAGTCGCTTCACATACTGCATGGGAACGCCGTCAGGAACCCGCATATGCTTCAGCTGCCTTAGGCGCATATACTCCGCGAGAATAAGTGCTGCCACCTCCCCTTCATCAACAAATAGACGGATCAGCTTTTCTGGCACTGCCAGCTGCAACGCTTTGGAAAACAGATGTACTGCAGCTTTCAAATCCTGTCGATAGAAGAAAATGAAGCTTTGTAACAGCAGCACTTCGATCTTGTCCAGCAGGAATCCGTCCTTCTGAATGTGTTCCGCCAAGCGTTCCAGCCATGCTTGCGCCTCATCATACTGTTTCGCCCCGATCATCGCCCGCGCCCGTGTAATCGACTCCAGCACGCTCCATCCCGGCAGATGATCGGCTTCCTTCCAGGCAACGGATTGCGGATGATCGTTCAGCCACCTGACGGAAATCGCCTGTGCCTCCGCCCCTTTAAGATCAATGCACAACCGGTGCAGCTTGAGGCAGTTCATCCAATACGGATTCGCAGCGACGGCCGGATGCTGTTCAACTTCCGCAATAATCCTCAGGTGCGCCGATACGTCCCCCTTCGCCAGGCGGATACGCGACAGCAAGATAGCCGCCAGTACGATGATCCCTTCATGACCGCATTTTAATCCGATGGCCAAGCTTGCGTCGGCGTATCTTTGCGCTTCCTCAAGACGGTTCCATTCATAGATCGCTTCCGCGTAACCATGTGCGCATATCGCCCTTCCGAGGGTCTGACTATCCGCGGCATGCTGAAGCAGCTGTCCGAAAAACACCTCGGCCTGGCTCGGTTTACCCTCAACTTTAGGATCGTGACGCATCGTTGAGATGGAGTTGAACTTGTGATTGACGAACAGGAACAGCCCGTCCTCGCGAATTTCCTGAAAATATTGCAGGATATAGCCGGTTGTAGCGGCGACATCCGACCGTTCGGTCGCGATGTAAATACGGATTACGAGTGAATCCGCATACAATTGTTCCGCTTCTTCCGTCGACCATCGTCCGACTAGTTCGGCGCGCAGTTCCTCCCAAAGGGACAGCAGATGTTCCGCCTCCTCGATCTTCCCATGCAGACAAATCAGGAATATGTACGTCAAATAAAGCCTCGGGTATTGCCGCAACCGGTCATCCGGCAGCTTCTCCAGCCAAACCGCCAGTGTGGACCACTCTTGCTTTAATTTCGAGGGCAACAAGCGCAAGATGATCGTGGCCGCATTGTCCGGCTGACTGGCCGCAAAATATTGTTCAATCGCATCCTCATCGTACCCGTGCTCTTCAAACCAGGCAGCCGCGGCGGCGTACAAATCAGCCAGCTCATCCCGTTCTCGTTTTCTCAAGCGGTCTTGCAGAAAATCGCTGAACAGATGATGATAGCGAAACCATTCCTTGCGCCGATCCAGCGAGATGAGAAATAGCTGGTTCTTATCGATATATTCCATCATCGACTGGCTATTCGGCCATCCGGTTACCCTGTCGCACAGCGAGGCGCAAATGCGAGGCAGAAACGAGGTTTTGAGCAGAAACGCCTGTACGTCTTCCGGCTGCTGCTCAAATACTTCTTCCCACAAATAATCGGTGATCGGCCACTCTTCGCCTCTGGGCGCGCTATGCAGCTCCTTCTGCTGAAAGGAAAGGGCGGCAAGCTGCATCCCGACAATCCAGCCTTCCGTTTTGTTCACCCAATCGACGATCTTTACGTTGTCCGCTTCCGTGTCCAGCCGAATGCGAAAAAACGCCGCGGCCTCCTCGTCAGAAAAACGCAGATCCTCATGGCTCAGCCGCTTCAGTTGATCCGTCGCCAGCAGCCTGGACAGAGGCAGCGGAGGGTCTGTACGCGAGAGCAGGATCAGGTGCATGTGGACAGGCATTTGCTGGATGAAATAGGCAAGTGTTTCGTGAATGTCGGGCATTGTGATGACATGATAATCGTCGAGCAGGATGACCATGTCGTCGGCAGCAGAGTGGCGGTTCAATTCGTTCAGCAAAATCGCAAGCCCCTGTTCGCAAGAACCGGGAGCTTTATTGATGAATAGCAACGGAAGTTGGCTGTCCAGTAACGAGTAGCCATCCGTCAGGCTTGAAGCGACATAACTCCAGAAACGCATCAGGTCATTGTCCCTGGCGTCCAGCGACAGCCAAGCAACCGGTTGGCGCTGCTCGCGGACCCAGGAGACAGCCAGCGAGGTTTTACCGTAACCGGCAGGCGCGCACAGAAGCGTCACTTTGTTGAAGAAGGCTTGGTCCAACTGCGAGAGCAGACGCGGTCGCGTGATATGATCGCGAGAGATGCCCGGCACTTCCATTTTAGTCATAATCATGACCTAGTTCATGCTCACAGTCCCTTCTCTGAAAAAATAAGCACCATTATACATTTGGTACACATTGTTAAGAGCGGGTGCAGTTGGAATCAACATAAATGATATTTTTATACGTGTCAACGCTATCCACAAAAACCTGGCGCGTAAAATGGCTGCGGAGGCCCGTTCTCACGGAGCGCGGATTGCGGTTCGTCGGTGCTGGCCGACGCTGATCGATGCGCTCGCCATGCCTATCGAGTCCAGATACTGCTATGCGACCGGTTATTCGTCTCCAATCGCGGCGACGATAACCAGCAGCGAACCGGTTACCGCGGACGCGGACCCTGGGGATGATCGGATGGCGTCAGATCGCTGAATGCCTACTTCGACTCATGAAGCCCCCTATTCACAATGCACTCTTGTTTTCTTGGTCCGGCATTGCTTTCATAATATCCGCTAATTTGCGCTCGTTGCAGATTAGACCGGAATACTGCCAGGTGCCGGACTCAACCTCAAACACCTGGCCTTGCCGGACTGCGGGCAATCCCGTCCAAAGCGAATTTCCCTCCAGATCCGAAATCAGATACCGTTCCGTCTTGATCACAAAAATATAATCCGCATCCAACTCACCCAATTTCTCCAGCGACAGTGCGCTCCATTCTTCCTGCGCAGGCGTCAGAGGATGCGGCCGCACTCCAAGCTCATCAAACAACAACCCGCCGCCTTGTACATGTCCCATCGTATAAAACTCTTTATCCGACAACACGATGATAGCCGCCTCTTTCTCCCCAATCGTCTGCCGCAAATGCTCCTTCGTCTGCTGTATCTTTTGATCATACATGGCCAGTTTTTCTTCCGCTATCTGTTTTTTCCCAAGCAGCTCACCCAACTGAAGCAGCGTCTCTCTCCAGTTCTTGTTCACGTTGTCAACCACAAAGGTTGGCGCAATTTTGGCGTATTGTTTGTAGGCGCCCTCTTCCGCCATTCCCTTGCCTAAAATGATCAGATCGGGAGACAGCTCCAACAGTTTTTCCAAAGGAAGCCCGCCTCCGGTGGTATCGATGATTTCCACGTCGGAAAGCTCCTCCTTCAAGTAATTTTGCTCCAAGTTTCCGTATAAGACTTGGGCAACCGGTTTTTCGCCCAGCACAACCAGCGGATCCTCCAAATAAGGCGCAATAATGCGCTGAGGATCAGCAGGCACAACGACCTGGTGGCCTGCGTCATCGACAACCGTTTTTTCACTCGCTTCTTGATTATCAGCAGCACTTCCCCCTGCCGCAGGCGATTCAATGGAGGCATTGCCTCCTTTGTTATCCATGTTATCGTCAGCGCAAGCGCTTGCCAGCAAAGCGAACAAGAGCGTAAACCCGACGATCACGGCCATTGAACGAAACCGTTTCATACAGCTTGTCTCACTCCATCCAAGGTTGTTCATGGATTCTCATTTCTAGACACTCCGAAAGAAAATGAGAATCATTATTATTAAATGAATGATATCAACCTTTTGTTCTGCTGTACATAAACGATTCTGATTGGATGGCATGGATGAATCTGATCGGCCGTTTGCCATCCTCTTCCACGAATGAACATGAACGTTAGAGACGACTCACGATCTGCTGGAGCTGTGCTTCGGTCGAAGCCGGGTCGTATCCGTAAAACCGGCCTCCGTCAAATTCGTAGACCCGGCCATGCTTCACTGCGGTCAGTGCTAGCCATTGCGGGCTGCGTTTCAGGAGCGAGGCCGTTCGTCGGCTCGTCTGATCATCGTGAACGATCAGAAATACAAGATCCGCATCATATTCGACAAGCTGCTCCTTGACGATATACTTATAGCCGGCTCCATCCAATACCTGTTCTCTAACGATCGCTGGCGGTGAAAAACCGATGGACCGGTACATAATATGCCCCGCTCTTCCATACGTATCGCCATAAACCATCAACTCGTCGGACCAGACTTCCAGAATCAACAGCGTTTCAATGAGATCGAATTTCCGGGCGATTCGCTCCCTTGCCGCATCGATCGCGGCGTCGCAACGGTCCAGCCAGGCCCTTGCTTTGCCGACTTCGTTCACCAGTTCGGCAACGATTATAAATTGCTCCCGCCAGTTCATCCTGCCGAATGGAATCGATAACGTGGGAGCAATTTCGCGAAGCCTTTCCAGCTGCTCCGGATCGTATTGTTTATCGTGGCATACGATAACGTCCGGACGAGGCTCGTCTTTCAGTGCGCCAATGTTGCAATCGTCCCAATAAATCGGTTTGAAGCCCCCCTGCTGCAAAACATTGCGGTAACGCCACTTCAGCCAAGGTGTGAGACTACCGATGTAAGGTACGTGACCAACGGCAAGCAAACCGGCCGTAAAATTGCTCCCCAGTGTAAATGCTTTTTTCGGCTTTTTGCGATAAACCGTCGGTGCAGTTCCGACTACCTGTTTAAATTTGCGGCTGAAGTAAAACTCATCCTTGTATCCGACTCTTCTGGCGATCTCAAACAAGCCGTCGCCGGAGGTCAGCAACTGTTCGCTCGCTCTGGACATGCGGATTTCCGCCACGAAGTCGACGAAGCTCCGGCCCGTTACTTTCCGGAACAATCTGGAGAAGTGATCAGGATGAACGCCAACCATGGCGGCGACCTTGTCGCGTGTCAATTGGTCCGCATAGTGTTCCCGTACATAGGAGACGACGTCCTCCATTCGTGCGGACTGCTCACTTCCGGCAAAATTCTTGTCAGCGATCATGTACAGCAATTCATAAAACAGGGACTGCACCTTGAAAAATCCGTTTGAGACGTCCTTCCGAAACGCGCTCGCAATGTCGCGAACAAGCCGGTAGGCCTTGCTTGGAGCATCGAGTCCCAACTCGCGCGTTCCCCAAAGGTTAATGAGTCGGTAATCGTCTTCTGAATCTCTTCCCGTCCTAGCCGTCGACAGAGGGACAAAATCGAATGAAATCCGGTAAACGCATACCGGTTCCATAGTTATCGAATGCATGACGACTTCCTCGCCCGGCTTGCACCAGTAGAGCTTCATCGGACCAAATGCGGCCGAATCGTTGCCGATTCGAATCAGGCCATTGCCAGCCGATATAAAGATCAGAGTAAAACGATTGGAGGAAACCGGCGACCGCAGTTCCCTCCAATTCGTTAGAAAATCGAATCCCGTTAAATGATAACAAAACAAACTTATGTCCATCGCCATCTCCATAAATGATAGATAAATGATTACCCTCATTCTATTTGATAACGATTCTCATTGTCAATTTGGTTTATACCCGTGTCCGTGTCCGGCCAAGCGGCTGAAATTTCAGTATGTGATACTTTGTTCCAGTTCCCGCTTTAGTTCGTTTTGGGAAAACTGTTCCCCCATAAACACAGCGACATCATGCACTTTGCCTTGCGGATTGATGCGAATTAGCTCCAACTGGCGGAATGCAAATTGAAACAGCATTCGTTCTCCGGTTTCTGCTGAGGTAAAGACGCCTTTTGCCCGATAAACGCGATCCGGCAACTGGCTTACAAACTGTTCGAACCGTTTACTCTCCACCGGCTGTTGAAAGTAATGGGTATAAACCATGACATGATCGTAGGAATGTGTGTGATGCCCTTCATGCTTGGGATCGGAATGGTCATGATGATTATGGTGATGATGGTCGTGATCATGAGGATGGTCGCATGTATCATAACCATCATCTTCATCATGATGCTGGCCTTCTACAATAGGAACAAATTCATGCGCTTGAAATACGCCCTCTATCAAAGAATGGTCGACTTCACAATACACCGTGGAGTGCATAACAGCTGCCGGATTGATCGTTTGAATCCTTTGTTTCATTTCATCCAACTCCGCTGTGCTTATCAGATCCGACTTATTGATCAAGAGAATGGATGCGCATCGAATTTGATCCTGCATCAGCCGATAGGTTCTTCCTGTTCCTTTTTGGTGCCAATGCATGAAATGCGCCGCATCGATCACCGTGATCATCGCTTTGATTTCAATATGAACCAGCAAAGCAGCTTCCGTTACGCCATCGAAAATTTCCATCGGGTTTGCCACGCCTGTTGCTTCTATCATAATCAGGTCGGGTGACCAATCTTCAACAAGCTGCTTAATCTCTAACCCCAGATCGCCTCGAATTGTGCAGCAGATGCATCCGCTCAACATTTCACGCATAGGGATGCGCTCTTCCAGGAGTTGTCCGTCCAGGTTGACGTCACCCACTTCATTCATGATGACGGCAGGTCGCATACCTTTCGCCACGAAGGCATTCAGCATCTTCTGGAGCAGCGTTGTTTTCCCGCTTCCAAGAAATCCGGATAAAACGAGGACAGGAACCTTTTTAATCAATTGATGAAGCCTCCCACTATATTTTTATCTCCCAGCCATCCGGCAATTTATTGTCGAATGGCTGGCTTGTACCCGGCATCGGGCTTCCAGTGCAGCAAAGCGGTCTTAAATCTATGTTTATAGCTGTAAACGCCGTCCTCTATCGTCACATGCCTCAGTACAATATCCTCTGCTGCTTTGCGATCATACGACGGATCGATAATGTCCTTCAGACAAGAGCGCAGCAACTCTTCTTTCGACGCATATAGATAGTTACGTTCCAATTCAAGGATCTTGCAGTTCGTATCAATGCCGAGCTCGTACAGTAAATTGGTCAGATGAATATAATCTCGCCGCTGAAACTTTACCTTCACCCCAAGCTCCTGATGAAAGTCCAGCAGATGCGGTCTTTCCGGTCCGCTCGTCCATCCGATCACCGCGTATTTTCGGGCTGCTTCATTCATGTGCAGCAACGTCTGCTCAATGTCCTCCATCCGATAAAAACAATTGACGCCAAATACCACATCGTATTGCCGCCCCGGCGTATATTGCTCCCACTTGGCATGGATCATCTCCATCGGACGAAGCCCTTTTCCGGCAGCTTCCTTCTGCAGAAAGTCCAGCACGCTGCGCGAGCTGTCCACGCAAGTCATCGCCGCGGCCTTCTCCGCAACGGAGAACGTATAGTTCCCCCATCCGGGTCCGATCTCCAGCACATCGTCCCCCGGCGCTATATACCGCAGCAATTCCTCGCGGATTCCGGCAGAGTACGCATCCGGCTCGCCCTTTTTCTCCTGCAGAAAGGTTTGCCAGAACGCCTCTTCCTTCTCGTCATCCGTCATGCGTTCCGAAAGCCCGCCGTTCCAATCCTTCATCCCCTCCACCCAAAGCTGCTTGTAGTCAGCTTTTAACCTTACACCGTGGTACAAGCGTATACAACTCCTTCTATAGTTCGCATTCGCGTATCATGATCCCGATTGCACCGGCTTCAATGCCGTCATCTTTAATCCATGCCCGGACGGCTCGATGATCATATGAACACCGTATACCTGCCTCATATGGTCGGCAACAAACACCTCTTCCGGCGTGCCGGAAGCATAGATTTTGCCCTTGTAAAGCATATGGATTGTATCGGAGTACCTGGCCGCCAGCTCCAGATCATGGAGAACAAGCACGACAAGCATATTCGATTGACGGGCAAAACCGCGAATAAGCTCAAGCACCTCCAGCTGATGGCGGATATCCAATGCAGACGTAGGTTCGTCAAGCAGCAAAATCTCGGGTTCCTGAGCAAGCGCCCTGGCAATCAATACTTTCTGCCGCTCGCCGCCGCTAAGCTCATCCATATATCGATCGGCGAACGCTTCGAGCTTCAATTGGTTCAGCAACTGTTCAACAACTTGCAGATCACGGGGCGATACTCGCCAGCGCATATACGGTTTTCGTCCAAGCAGCACCGTCTCCATCACCGTAAGCGGAAAAGAGAATGAGGCCTGCTGCGGTACGTAGGCTTGCTTCCGCGCCAACGCCTCCGGCTTCAAGGCACGCACATCCTGACCATCCACCCATATCCTGCGCTTTTCGGGCGGGAAGATCGCCGCCATACTTTTGAGCAGTGTCGTCTTGCCAGCGCCATTGGGCCCGACGATGCTGGCCACCTCGCCTTTCGCAAGCTTCATGCGAATATCGCTTAACACAGAATGGCGTGCGTATCCGAAGGAGAGCCCGGTTACTTCCATCATGGTCGTCCCTCCTATGCCCAATATTCTCTGCGCTTCTTGACCAACAGATAAATGAAGAACGGCGCTCCGAAGAAGGCGGTAACGATGCCCACCGGAATTTCAATCGGCGATAACAGCAGCCGGGCAACGGTATCCGACAACAGAAGAAGCAAGGCGCCCATAAGACAGGAGCACGGCAGCAGGAATCGATAATCCGTGCCAATCAGCATCCGGCTAATATGGGGAGCTACCAGCCCAATGAATCCGATAATGCCGGTAAATGCGATCGTCGTAGAAGCGACCAAGGTGGCCAGAAGCAAACAGATCCAGCGCATGCTCCGTATGTTAACGCCGAGCGTGCGAGCCGCTTCTTCCCCGGAGCTGAGCGCATTCAAGCTCCAGGCGTATTTCATCAATACCGTCAGCGACACCGCCAACAGCGGCAGCAGAATGCCGAGCACCTTCCAATTGGCGCCCCAGAACCCGCCCATCAGCCAAACAACCAGATCCTTAAGCGCCTCGTTATTGGAAAAGTACTTGAGGATGGACACTCCTGCGGCGAATAATTGACCGATCGCCACTCCCGCCAGCAGCAGTACGGTGATCGAGCTGTTTTTGAGCTGCGAGATGCCGTAAACGAGCAAGACGGCCAAACAACCGAACACAAACGCGTTAAAGGCAATCAGCCATTGCCCGCTGTATACCAGATTAACGCCGAAGGCGCTTGCCCCGGCCACGATCGCAAGCGCCGCTCCGAATGCCGCTCCGCTGGATACGCCAAGCGTGAACGGATCGGCCAACGGATTTTTGAGCAATGCCTGCATAATCGCCCCCGCCGCTGCCAGAGCCATGCCGGTTATGATCGCCATTACGATTCTTGGCAAGCGAACCTCCTGAAGAATGTACCTGTTCATCTCATCCGTTTCGCCGCCAACCAGCATCGCCCACAGATCGCCGAACGGGATATTCGCCGAGCCCTTCAGCGTTGCAAACGCCGCAACGAATACCAGGAGGAGCGTAACCCATACCACCATGAGCAATCTGCGCCGCACGCTGCGTCGGTATAGATGAACGACTGAATGATCCACGGTTATTGACTCTCCTTGAACGAATAATACCAGGTTCCCTGATAAGGCACTCCCAGCCATTCCTCAAAGTATTGCCTGGCGTACTTGTCAGCCTCCACATCTGCAAACCGTTCAGGGTACAGCCACTTGGCCAGCTGCAGAACGCCGATATATCGTTTGTCGGAACCGATGAAATTGGTGTGGAAGAAATAGACATCGCGAGTTTTACCTGCATCCAATTGCTTAAGCGACGATATCGCCATGATGTTGGCAAACGCTTCTTCGAATGGCGCGTGGTCTGCTGCATCGTATCCGCCAAGCCATGTGCCGTGCAAGGTGACGACTTGCGGATTACGGGTGAGCACATACTCTTCATCCACCAAAATCGTCGTAGACGCTTCAGCCGGATCCCACTGTAAATCGGCCGCGTCGACCCCGCCTGCCGTTATGGTGGCGTACCCTTCTCCAACGCCCGGCTTCCCGCCGAGAGATTGGCTGGGGAACACCCGGTAGCCTCCGTTGGAATTGAGGAAGCCTGCGGATAAGGCCAGCACGCTTTTCTTCTCTTCTTCCGCGAGTCCGCTCAACCGATCAGCCGGAATTTGTTCAATCGCATGCTTCCACTCCAGAAACTTGGCCGCACGCTCTTCTTTGCCGAACAACTGACCTAGCAGTTCCAACTCGGCATCCATCTGGTCCGGCAAATAGTTATTCATCCGAACCACCTGGATTCCTGCCGGCTCCAGCTTGTCCTCCAACGTCTGATCCGGTCTGTTCGTGTAGGCAAAAACGACCTGGGGCTTCAAGCTGAGAATCGTCTCCAGATTCACTTCACCGGTTTCTCCGACATCCGGCAAATCCTGCAAGCCCAAGTAACGGTTGTTCTTGACTGTCGTATCGCCTGTTGCAATAATCCGATCTTCTGCGCCTAACAGTTTGATGGCCTCCGCCGTATTGCGGTTGATCACAATCGCTCTTTGTATTGGAAATTTAAGCATGATCTCGGTTCCCGCTGTATCCGTGAAGGTGATGGACGTCTCCTGTACAGGCTGGGCGGCCGGATTGTCCGACGACGGGGACTCTGACTGAGCGGAGGGTTGCGGGGAGACCTTCGCGTTGCCCGGATTCCCGGTTTCGCCCGGATGGCTCGCACCTTGCGAGCAGCCCGTCACCATTACAGAAATCAGGATGAACAGAACAACCATAAAGGCAGGCATCTTGTTGCGCACGACCATTTCAGACAACTCCATTCTCAAATTAAATGTAATTTTTACAATTATAAAACGAGCTTGAACGCATTTTATTCACGCTGTCCTATAACAATCATTCTTGGCGACTGCCGCACATGATAGGTTTTTTCTTGATAATCGCCGTAAACCTGGTCCATCCGTAAACCTGCTGCATGCAGCAGGTTTTTCATCAACGGAAGCGTGTACAGCTTGACGCGTTCCCAATAACGGCGAGAGGGCGCTCCGACTTGTTCGACATGAATCTCTTTTTCTACAAAGCCGTTATGAAGACGTCTCGTTTCTGAAATCGTTATTCCGTCGACTTCCCGCTGGGAAAAAGGAACAAGATGCTCCTTGACGTATTCTTCGTTGAGTAGGTCTATCATATATTTGCCCTGGGGCTTTAACGCTTTATGAATTTGCTGCAAGACTTTAAGTTGCTCGCCGTCTTCTTCGAAATAACCGAATGAAGTAAACAAATTGACAACCGCATCGAAGCTCCCCTGCAAAGCCGGCTCTTCCGGCAATCTTCGCATATCGCTCTTGATCCAGGTAATCTGGCGTTTTTTATCCGCCTTTTGCGCTTCGTTTAGCAGACATCCGGATAGATCAATACCCGTCATCCGAAACCCAGCCTCCGCCAATGCCAGCGCATGTCTTCCCGCCCCGCAACAGAGGTCGAGGACATGACTGCCCACAGGCAGCTTGAGCCACCCTATCATTCTTCCGACTTGCTGATAAGCTTCATGCCGATCCCGATGCCTGTAAATCCGCAGATAATCTTCCCCAAAGCTTCTCTCGTACCAGTTGCTCAATTGATTCCCACCCCTTGATCATACCAAATATTAAAATGTAATTTTTACACTTTAAGCTCGTGTCTTATGTCATCTTATCGACATTCCACAAACAATGACTTCTCTATTTATTCCTCCCTCCTGAGAGGCGCGATGTTATAAATTGTAATAATTACATTTTATCATTATATTTCGGCCCTAGTTCTCTGTCAACGATATACTGAATCTGATGACACAGGAACCGGCCGGGGGAACGAAGCCTCTGTCCGATCTCGGCAACGCTCTGGCGAAGCCGTTTCGGATAAACGAAATAGGCCGTCAGGTTGTCTGTGGCCTGCAAATGGGCAAATAGTCGATTAAGGATCGGACTTACGTTTGACAAACTTCGCATATTCCGTACACCTCAAAACGATGACGTAAAATTTTGTAGTTGCCAGGTAATTGCGGCCCTTGATCCATCGGACAATATTCGAACGGAATCGTTTTTTCACAATTCACACAAATCAAGTGATGATGGTGATGAGAGACGCAGTTCTCCCTAAACTTTAGTCCTCCCTCCATAAAATAAAAATGCTCTAACACGCCCATTTCACTTAGCATGCGGAGATTGTTATAAATGGTGTGAAAACTGACGCTCGGGTATTGGACGGTCATTAGATCGTATACATCCTTCGGAGACAAATATCCGTCATGTTCAGCAAAAATTTTGGCCAGCATTTTGCGCTGCTCGGTCACCCTCCAGCCATTTCTGGACATTGTCTTCAGCATATCGTTTATCCTATCGGTTGTTTCATTCATGCTCCCAATTCCTTTCCTAAAAAAAGGTCTATGTGCACCTTTCATATACGGCGATGAGCCGCTCATCCTCTTTGTATTTTAACAAGAAAATGCAGGCTTTGTCATATGCACATTTCCACAAGATCGAAAAGCCCGACGATTGCGTCGGACTGTCCATCCATTATTTTGGGTACCTTTCTCTACGCTTTATCGATGCCTGTCACGGAGCGGCCCGTCGCTATGAATTGGTGATCAAACGCATACACGGCCTTTTCTTCCACTCTCGTCCCGGTGAGATGTCGACGCACCAACAACCGGCCCTCTTCCGGTGTAATGTCCTTGTACCATACCCCTTCAGGATAAGCGATGACGACACAGGCATCAGCACATCGACCATTGCAGCGGGTACGTGTAGTATGAATAAGCCGATCCAGTCCAAGGCTCGTGATCTCGTCCCGAATCGCCAGCGTAACTTCATCCGCCTGCCTCTTCATGCAGCTGTCGCCATTACATATCAACAGATGGCATCGAGTCTGTTGTAAATTCCAAGTCGCCATAAAAACTCCTTTTGCGTTTTAATTGTAATTATTACAATTTTAAGCGATCTGATTTCAAATGGCAACTCCTTCTCCTATTTGACAAAATGGAATCGGCATCTTATACTCGTTTTAATAGTAAAAATTACATTTAAACAAAAAGGACGGGATTTCATGTCTGATGTACAAATGGATCGGCGTATTCCTGTTAGCGTTCTGACCGGCTTTCTCGGCGCAGGTAAAACGACCTTGCTGAATTATATTCTTACCGCCAATCACGGCCAGAAGATCGCGGTCATTGTCAATGAATTTGGCGAAGTCGGGATCGACAACCAGCTTGTCGTCGGAGCGGACGAGGAAATTTTTGAAATGAACAATGGATGCATTTGCTGCACCGTACGCAGCGACCTCATTCGCATACTCGGCGATTTGGCGGATGCCAAATTCGGCAAAGGCAATCGAAAGGTCGATTTTGACCGCGTCGTGATCGAAACGACCGGATTGGCCGATCCCGCACCGGTAGCGCAAACCTTCTTTGTCGACCAGGAAATCGCCGAAAACTTCAAACTCGATGCCATCGTTACCGTTGTGGACGCCAAACATGCCGATCAACATCTGGATGAAGGGCATGAGGCTCAGGAACAAGTCGCCTTTGCCGATGTCCTGCTTCTGAACAAGACGGATCTCGTCTCTGAAGAAGATCTTCAAAAATTGGAGCACCGACTGCGTTCTATGAATTCGGCGGCGAAGCTTTACCGTACGCAGCAATCAGAAATCAATCTGCAGCATATTTTAGGCATCAACGCCTTTGATTTGCATCAGAAGCTGGAGATCGATCCCGGCTTTCTCGAAGAAGAAGACCATGACCATGATGACGATGTTACATCCATCTTCTTCCGTGAAACAAACCCGCTTGATCTGAATAAAGTGGAACGCTTCATCAACGAATGGCTGGTGGAGCACGGAGCAGACACCTTCCGCTATAAAGGCGTCTTGAACATCAAGGGAGTCAAAAGGCGCGTCGTTTTCCAAGGGATCCATATGCTGTTCAGTTCCTACCCGGACCGAGAGTGGAAATCAGGCGAAGCGCCGGCGAGCGAGTTCGTTGTCATTGGCCGCAACTTGGATGAAGCTTGGTTTCGACAGCAATTTGCCAACTGCGTCGCCAGCTGATTCGTAAGCCCCCGCGTTGAAAGGCCTCCCGTCCGGAGCTATACGGACTGCGAGGTCTTTTCTTCGTGTCCCCGCTCCATTCGTCATAAGAAAAAGCGGCGATATTTAAGATGCCAATATTCTGCCCTGCCGTCAATGATCGGAAGCGGTGCACGGGTAGAAAAATGCGGCCATTGTCAATGATTCGGTGTAGTCGGCATCGTGCCATGTTCGAGGTTGTGGATGCAAAACAATTATCAGGGCATTGGCACAGCCAGACAATACAAGCCACAATGTGGGAAGGATGGCCCCCTCATGCAAGAACTACTAAGGGTTTACGCCTATGCGAAGCAATATAGAAACCAGATGTACAAAGCAATCATTTGTTTAACGATCAGTGTAACGTTGAGTATAGTACCTTTTTATATCATCTCCGAAATGATCATGCGATTCACCGACGAAGGTAGTGTGACGATAAGCGATTTGGCCATGATGGGCAGTATGATGTTTATTGCCTTGGTGCTTCGAACGTACACTCATAATAAAGGACTATCTGCCTCCCACCATCTCGCTTACGATACGCTCATGGGCATGCGGAAGCGTACCGCTGACAAGCTGAGGCGGATGCCGATGGGAGCGATCCAGCGACAAAGTGCAGGCAGTCTGAAGAAAAACTTCGTCGAGAACATCGAAGACATGGAGATCATTTTGGCGCATAGCGTTCCTGAAGGCATTTCCAATCTGCTCACCGTCCTGGTCGTAACATGCACCCTCTTTCTGCTGGATTGGCGCCTCGCCTTGCTCTCCCTTGGCACATTGCCAATCGGCATTACAGCGATCTCCATGATGATGAAGAATGGCAAGAAACGAATAGGGCCTTACTATCAGGCGGCCAAAGAGATGAACGATACGATTATCGAATATATTTCAGGCATAGAAGTCATCAAGGTATTCAACCAGACAGCGACATCTTTTCGCAAATATACGTCATCCGTGGAGCATTACAAACGGACTGCGCTTGACTGGTATCGTGTATCGTGGCGCTTTATGACGGTTTACACCATTGTCTTGCCGTCAACCCTGCTTTTTCTTCTGCCTGTTGGAACGATCCTGTTCAAGAACGGCTCACTTTCGCTCGGCACATTTGTCTTATGTATACTGCTGGCGCTCAGTATGGGGCTGCCTTTGATGCGATTGGTCGAGCTTGTACCCGAACTCCCCAACCTGAGGGTTAAAGCGAAAAAAATCGAGCAATTGTTCGATGAGCCGGAGATGCTGGACGGGACGATTCATAAGGCGCCGCCCAACCACTCGATTGTGTTCCGCGACGTTTCGTTCGGCTATGCGGATCACAATGTGATCGAGAAGCTGACCTTCACAGCGGAAGAAAACCAGGTAACGGCGCTGATCGGGGAATCAGGCGCAGGCAAAACAACCATAGCCAAGCTGCTTGTACGGTTCTGGGACGTGAAGAGCGGAGAAATTACGATCGGGGGAATTCCTGTCCAGCACCTGACGTTCGAGGCGTTAATGAACGCCATCAGCTATGTGTCGCAGGACGTGTTTTTGTTCAATACGACCATTATGGAGAATATCCGGATGGGCAAGCCGAATGCTTCCGATGAAGAGGTCATTCAGATGGCCAAATATGCGCAATGCCACGATTTCATCATGGAATCAGAGCACGGCTATCAGACCCTTGTCGGCGAAGCGGGCGATAAGCTGTCTGGCGGACAACGTCAGCGTATCTCGATCGCGCGCGCCATGCTAAAAAATGCGCCAATTGTTGTGCTTGATGAAGCGACATCGGCGACCGACCCCGAGAATGAGGACAAAATTCAGGAAGCGCTCATTCCTCTTATTGAGGGAAAAACGCTGCTGGTTATCGCCCACCGCCTGTCGACGATTGTCGAGGCGGACAAGATTATTCTGATGGATAAAGGAAAAATGGCCGCTCAAGGCACACACGAGGCTCTGCTTAGCTCTTCCCCGCTCTATAAGCAGATGTGGCAGTCGCATATGGAAGCTATGAATTGGGATATTACGGTAAAGGAAAGGAGCGAGCTGCATGCTTAAATTTATTAGCAGAATGCTTGCTCTCGCAGGCGAACACTCGTGGCGGATCAAGCTCGCATTCGTCTTCAGCTTCCTGGAAAGTCTGTTAGCGAACACGCCTGTCTTTGCACTGCTTTATATCTTTACAAAAATCATGAACCAGTCCTTAACGAGCTTTGACGGCTGGCTGTGCGGCGGCATTATGCTCGCTGCTATTCTGGCGCGCTTTGCGCTGCGGCGTCTTTTCCTCAGCTTGCAAAGCGGTACGGGCTATGAAATATGCGCCCGCGAACGATTAGTGATCGGCGACTTATTCAAACGATTTCCCATGAGCTACTTTACAGAAGGCAATCTGGGCAGGATCACTTCATCCATCTCGGTTGACTTGGTTTATATCGAGGTACAGGGCATGAAGGCGATGGATAGAATCGTGAATGGATTCATGTCCTTGTTCATTGGTTGTGTTGTGATTCTCTTCCTCGATTGGCGGATTGGGCTCATGACTGTCGTCCTTGCCCTATTTGCATTAGCTGCCCTCGAACGGCTGCAGCGAGTCGGAAAGCTGCACTCTCGAATCAAACAGGAGCAGCAAGCCAAGCTGACTTCGTCTATTCTGGAATATGTGCGCGGCATGTCCATCATCAAATCGTTGAACATGATTGACGATAAAGCCAGCGCTGTCAATAAAACCATTGAGAATGCCCGCGACTCTTCCATCGACTTCGAGGAGAAGTTCACACCGCCAAGCTTTCGCTATCAATTCTGGTTTTCACTCGCTACTGCATTAACGGTTTTTATGGCAGCAAGCTTTTATCAAACCGGTACGATGACCATGCCGCTAATGACGATGCTCATTATTTATGTGCACTTCATGTATATTCCTGTCAAAGCGTTGGGTTCCCTAACTGGCCAAATACGGGTTATGGAGGCAGCATTGGATCGGTATGAGCAGTTGCTTAACGTCAATGTTATCGATAGAGACTGCAAGGATATTCCCTTGAAGCGATTCGATATCGAGTTTAAGGATGTATCCTTTTCTTATGAGGAAAACGCAACGTTGCGCAACATCAGCTTTCATGTGCCGGAGAAGAGCATGACTGCGCTTGTCGGAGCATCCGGTTCGGGCAAAACAACGATAGCTAACCTGATCGTCCGCTTCTGGGATGTCCAGCAGGGCGAGCTCCTTGTTGGCGGTATTAATGTAAAGGAGCTGACTTGCGAAAGCTTGTTGCAGAATATCAGCATGGTATTCCAGAACGTATATTTGTTCCGTGATACGATCTGCAACAACATCAAATTCGGCAAACCGAACGCCACATTTGAGGAGGTTGTCGCAGCAGCCAAAAAAGCGCGTTGCCACGAGTTCATCACCTCGCTGGAGGGTGGCTACGATACGATTGTTGGTGAAGGAGGAGGAACGTTGTCGGGTGGCGAAAAGCAGCGGATTTCGATCGCCAGGGCCATCTTGAAGGACGCGCCGATCATCCTGCTTGATGAAGCTACTGCAAGCGTCGATCCGGACAATGAGAAGCATATCCAGAAAGCGATCAGCGAGCTGGTAAAGGATAAGACACTCATTATCATCGCTCACAGATTGTCAACGATCCGCAACGCTGATCAAATTATCGTTCTGGATAAAGGCAGCCTGATTCAGAAAGGCACCCATGAGGAACTAATCCAGCAGGATGGCCAATATCGGCATTTGTGGAACAAGCGAATGACATCCCGCAGTTGGAAAATCCCCGCTTCTACAGCAGTTTCCAGCATAGATCGTTAACGATACCTGATCGAAAAGCCCGCAACCTGACTAACGGTGGTTCCGGGCTTCTAAATCATTACCGGGATTGCTACGCAATGACCATCTCCAGCAATTTCCTTGCATATGCGGACTGGACGTCCTTTAACTTTTCAATTTTGACGATTTCTTCAATTTGTCCATCTTTAACAATCATGACTCTGTCACAAATATAAGCAGCGGCCTGTATATCATGAGTAATAAAAATATAGCCCATATTGTAAATTTTTCGCAAGCTTTTTAACAGTTCAAGTACCTGGGCTTGAACAGATCCATCCAAAGAGCTGATGGCTTCATCTAATACCATACACTTCGGTTCCGTTGAAACAGCTCTAGCTATACACACTCTCTGAGCCTCGCCGCCCGATAACTCATGAGGGTATTTGGTTCGATAAGACGGGTTCAGCCCAACTTGATGCAAGAGCTGCTCAATCTTGCTATCCGCCTCCTGGTTAACTATTCCTCGCAGCTTCAGGGGCTCCATCATGGCCTGCTCCACGGTATAAAACGGATTAATGGATGAGGTATAATCTTGAAATACGGCACTGATATTTCCCAATCTCGCTTTTGGATTCTCTACGCTCTTTCCCTCAAGCAAAATGGTTCCGCGATCAGGCTTTTCAATTCCTAAAAGCAATCGCCCCAAGGTAGATTTGCCGCTTCCGCTTTCTCCGATAATGCCCAAACATTCCCCTTGCCGGCATTCGAAGCTAACATTTTTCAAAACCTTCTGCCGTTCTTTGGAGAACAATCCGCCCTTTTTATAGGATTTCTCAACGCGTTCAACACTCAGCAACGCTAACGCCCCCTATGATTCTCTTAAAATGATGATTGAGCGCCAGCTTCGTAGAAACCAAATAGCGGGTATACTCGTGCTGAGCATCCGAGAAGATGGTCCGGGTTGTCCCTCTTTCCACAATTTCTCCGTCTTTCATGACCAGAACCTCATCCGCAATTTTTTGGACAATGCCCAAATCGTGAGAAACAAAAATCATCGAGCAGCCCATTTTCTCCCGCAACTGTACGAACTGTTCCACAACCTCAAATTGCGAGATCGTATCGAGTGCTGTAGTCGGTTCGTCAGCGATCACAATGTCGGGTTCCAATACGATGGCCAGGGCAATCATGACCCGTTGCAGCATACCGCCCGACAACTGGTGCGGATACTGATTCATCACCGCGATCGGATCCTTCAGCATTACGCTTTCCATCGCCTCTTTCATTCTGTCAGTGATTTCGCCACGGCTCCAGCCGAAATGCCAAGCAAGGGTCTCCTTTAAATGAGCCCCGATCACACAAGAAGGATCAAAGGCACGCATGCCATTTTGTAAAATCATGTAAAGCTGTTTTCCTCTTTTTTTTCGTATCTCTTTTTCGGAAAGCTCGCTTAAATTGACCCCGCAGAGCAGAATATCTCCGGATTGGCTGAGCCCGGCTTTATTCAATCTCATGATGGCCCTGCAGGTCAGAGACTTACCGCTTCCGCTTTCCCCAACGATGGCCAGACAGCTTCCCTTTTTGACCTCAAATGAACTATTCGGAATCAGCACATTGCCGGTGTGGCTATCCCAAATCTTCAAATTGGCTACCTCTAAAATATTCATCAATGGATTGCGCCACCTCTTTCCCCCTGCAGCTTCGCTGCCGCTGCACGGGTTTGTCCTTGCCGCTTGTATCGCGAGGTCCTTAACTTCGGATCTAACGCAACTTGAAGCGAATCAGACAAAAAGTTGATGGCCGAAACGACAATAATGAGGGTTAAGCCGGGCGCCAGCATAAGCTCAGGCCTTGTGAACATGACCTCCCTCGCCTCATTTAACATCATGCCCCACTCCGCCTTCGGCGCTTGAATGCCTAATCCGAGGAAGGAAAAGCCCGATAATTGCAAAATCATAGTACCGAAGGAGCTGCTGGAGATGACTGCGATGTCCGGAAACGAAACGGGAACGATATGTTTGATCATAATTTTGATGCTGCCGACACCAAGCGTCTTGGAGAATTTCACATAACCGGCATCGGCATATTGCATAACAGACGTTCGGATGACGCGGGCAAACCATGCCCAGTTCACCAATACAAGCGCGATCAAAATATGATGAAAACCAACGCCCATAATACCAATCACGGCCAAGGTCATCACATATCCCGGGAACGAAAGCATCACATCGCAAGCTCTCATCACAAGGGCATCCGTCTTTCCCCTAAAGTAGCCCGCTATAAAACCCAGAATCGCTCCAATTCCTACCGATATCGCCAATACAACCAGTACCCAAAGCACACTGGGACGGATGCCATAAATGAGTCGGGATAAAATACACCGCCCCAGATGATCGTTTCCTAACAGGTATGCCCACGATGGGGATGCAAAGCGGAGCTCCATATAGACTTCTTCGGGATCGTGCGGCGCAAATAAGGGGGCAAATATCCCGACAATCATGGTAGCCGATAGAATGAACAGCGATATCGCAGCTATTTTATCTTGCCCTATATGCTTGATCAGCTTCATTTAACGATCCTTCCTTAGCCTGGGATTGATCGCCGCATTGAGAATGTCCGATGCCGCATTAAACAGAACAAAGGTTGCAGCCAGTACGAGGACATAAGCCTGAATGATCGGCAAATCCCTGCTTAAAATCGCTTTAACGCTTAACGTTCCTAATCCGGGCCATGCGAATATATTTTCTACAACGACGGTGCTTCCCAAAATAATGGGGATTGCCATGCCAAACACGGATATCGCAACCTGCAATGAGTTTCTTAACAGATGGAGCGTTATTTTCCTTTCCGGCAAGCCGCATGCCCTGCCGTACAGCACGTAATCTTCGTTTAAGTTGCTTATCATCGAGCTTCTTATGATTCGAAAGAAAACGCCCGCAAAGCTGATCGTGATCACAATAACAGGTAGAATGTAGCTTCTATACGAATCCATGCCGCTGGTCGGCAACAAATCCAGCTTCACGGAAAAATACCAAACCATAAGCGCCGCTAGCCAGTAGGATGGCATAGAAGTCAGTAAAAAGGCGACGCCTCTTACCGATTTGTCCATCGCCCTTCCTTCTGTTAAAGCGCAGATGACGCCTAACGCCACAGACAGTGCTATAATGACCGTAATAGAAAGCAACGTCAGTTTTAACGTATTGAGAAAAGCCGGGCCGAGCAATGACCACACCGGTTTTCCCGTGATGTACGAGTGTCCGAAATCGAACTGCAAGCAAGAAACAAACCAATTGAAATAACGGATAAGAAACGGTTGATCCAATCCGATCGCCGCTTTCGTTTCGGCTATTAACTTGTCTGTTATTTGGGGAACGCCTTGCGCGTGCAGTACCACTTCGGCAGGATCTAAAGGCGATAGATGGATAAAGACAAAGGTTAAGAACGATATCAGCACAAGCAAAGGAATCGATATCAATAACCTCTTCATGATGTAACTGCTCATAGCATCCTCCCTTATCAATAAATAAAAAGGGGGGAAGCCCCCTTTTATTTATCTACTCGAAGTACATACGCTCGAATGGCAGCACATATTGCGTTTGCTTAAAGGAGATGCCTTGTAGCTGTTTCGGGGCAACAATGGTTACAACACCATTGGTGATAGGAATAAAGACGGCTTCATCATGAACCATTTTCAAAATATCCGCATATAACAATTGGCGGTCCTTCTCATCCATCGTCACCATAACCCGATCAATTTTCTTGTAGAGTTCATCCGCTTGCGCAATGCCCTTGGTCGTATAAAGAAAGGACGACTCGGAAGTAAATGCAGCGATTGTGCTTTGCGGATCATAAGCGAGCCCCCATGTATTATTGAACATTAAATCATAGTCCCCTATCGATCTCCTTTTGGCGATGGAAGCAGACTCCTCTCCAACAATCTCCAGCCCTATTCCTATTTTTTTTACGGTGTTTTGAATGAATTCCGCTTGCATTTTTTGAGAGGGAGAGTTGATGTCATAGTCAAGCTTCATCGTTAATTTGCGGCTGGCTTTCGATCTGACCTCGCTGCCATTCTCTAATTTCCACCCGGCTTTATCCAAAATCTGTTTCGCTTTATCTAAGTCGTAGCCTCGTTTTTGTAGCTCCACATCGGCATAATTGACATTGGGGGAGAATAAAGTATCGGCGACCGTTTCTGCATCATTTAGAATTTGCTTGCTGATCGTTTCCCTGTCAATCGAATACCAGATCGCTTCGCGAACAGCAGCTTCGTGCACAGGACTGTCCGTTTTGCTGCTATTGGCCAGGATCATATTCGTATTCATGGGTTTACTTCTAACCAGTTGGTAATTACCTGTTTTCACCAACTCATTCATCGCTTCCACTTCAATACTGTCCGCGCCCCGATCATCGGTAAATATAAAGTTGACTTCTCCCTTTTGTAGAGCCAAAAATGTCGTTTCTCCTGCCGGAAGCACCTTTGCCGTAATTTTCTTCACTTTTGGCGTACCGCCCCAATAGCTTTCATTGGCTTCAAACATGGCATATTGATCGATTTTGTGTTCGGTTATCTTATAAGGCCCTGTGCCGTGGTAACCGTTTAGGCCATCCTTTGTTTCTCCATTCTTAAAGTCCTTGGGGGAGATGAATACATAAGGTCGAGTCATCGCCAATTCAAGCAAGGTCGGGTAAAACGGCTCCGATAGAACGAATTCAACCGTATACTCATCGATTGCTTTGACGCTTACGATTTTCGTTGACAGCTTGATCCAGGAATGCAAATCTGGATTACGTTGCACAGCCTCGATGTTTATCTTTACAGCTTCTGCGTTGAATGGCTCTCCATCATGAAATTTAACGTCTTTTCTTAAATGGAAGGTGTATATTTTCCCATCATCGGAAACGTCCCAGGATTCGGCCAACAATGGCTTGATTCCGTCCTCCGTATTTTCAACCAATGGCTCGTATACCATCCCTTGCGCCGCCGTTGAACCTATGTACAAATGGGGATTCATATCCGTAATATCTACTGCAGTAGCGTACACCAGCTCTTCGTTTGTATCTGTTCCTCCAAAATCCGCAGTTTTGCCGCCGCTGCAGCCTGCCAGTAGAACAATAGAAGCGATAAAAGCGCATAATAAAACAAACATTTTTCTGGACATGTCGTATTCTCCTCTATATGGCACGTATTCATTTTTAATCATCTTCTTATGGGGTTCCTAGACGATAACATACACTGCAAATTAAATTGTAATTATTACATTTAAACAATTCAAAAAAAACTTATACTCTGCCGTTAACATCGCGTAGCTGCCGATCTCTATCACCGTTCCTCTCCCTTGTATGCGCTTATCACGATTGTCGTATTGCTGTGTTTCGCTTTGATCGCAGATTAATTGTAATTATTACTATTAAATTGTATCCCAATCTTCTTTACTCCGCAACTTTTTCTTTAATAGAGAAAAACTGCCCCAAGACTCAAATCGTTATTTCTTGCAACTCTCTGCATCATATCGAAAGATACAGGGTCGTCCGCACCTTCGGCCATCCAACTTATCCTCAAGCCCCCAGCGTTCGCTTCGCTCTTTTAAGCGCAACCAGGATCATCAGCACCCCTAATAATCCGCAAATCATATACATGACCGAATAAGAGAAGTGATCCGCAATCGGTCCCATAACAACCCCGCTCATCGAAATGCCCAGATCAGCCATACCTATAAATAAGCCGAGCAGTACATTCCGATTGGCTTGCGGCAATACAAAAGACAAGTACGTCGTTAACATCGGATACAAAAGCGCGTAAGCGATCCCCATTAATATAGCGCCAATATACAGAAAGCCAGCTCCTCCTGTTACGGAAACGCTTATGAGCACGGAAGCGAACACTAGGATCATCATAATTCCCGCCACAAAATTGGGATGCCACTTGCCGTCTGAAGGGATTTTTTTACTCCAAGCAAATCGGACCAAGACAACCGTGCTCGCTTGAAGCATAAGATAAACTGCCGCATTTCCGCCCTCGATTCGGGACGCATATAAAGGGATAAAGGTCGTTACCGCGCCAAACACAATAGACGCCGTCGCCATTAGGACACTGCATTTGAGTAAATCCTGATTTTTGATCAATTGAACGATGGACTGCAGCATTGTTGCCTGATGCGTGGTTGCCTCGTGCGCGGTTTGGCTTGAATCAGATTCTGCCTTTCCGTTCTCCATTCTGGCGTTAAAGCCGACGACTCCAGTCAGTATGGCAATGGCAATCATAACCGCTGAAAAGAGGCTCATTTCCCCCGTTTGCCACATTCCTACAGCGAGTAACGGACCGATTATTCCCGGTAAAGACGCCCATAAGGAATACATCGAAATTCCTCGGGAGCGATCCTTATCCGGCAGCGAGTCTATAATCCCCAATTGCAAAGCCATGGAAAAGAAAGCCGTACATATCCCTTGAAGCATCCGGGCAAGGAAATAGCCGCCCAGGCCAGTAAACGTGTACAACAGGAGAGCCGTTCCATTGATCGCCAAAATATATCGCAGTACTCTTAACGGCCCATGCTTCCGGATAATTTGGCCGGCCCAAGGCCGAAATAGCATGGTCGTAAATAGGTATGCCCCCATTACGATACCGATTGTCGTATTGGTTGCGCCTAGGGACTCTCCCCTCAAAGGAATCACGACATTCAGAATCGCATTTGCGCTAAAATACAAAAACGTCAGGCTGTATAGCCGAAAAAAATGACCTGACAAAACTCCGTTCAATAGGATCTCCCTCCTGGTCGTCCGTCCTATCATGGTTAACGCCTTCGGTCTCAACCGCCGATTTCGCTTATTGCGCCGCAAATCTTAACATGCGTGTATAGAGGTGACGCTCATCAAGCCAAAGCTCGTTTGCTGCAAATTCATCTACAATTCGTCCCTCTTGCATGACAAGCAATCGGTTGCAGAGCTGGACCGCAGCGGCAAGATCGTGAGAAATAAATAGAACGGACATGTTTAATTGCTTCTGCAAGTTTTGCAGCAAATGCAAGATTTGACTCTGGGTGGTTACATCCAGACTGGAGGTAGGCTCATCGCAAATGAGCAGCCGCGGACCCAGGCTGATGCCGCGAGCCATACAGACGCGCTGCCGCTGTCCTCCGCTCAGCTCGTGCGGGTAACGATCCATATGTTCAGCAGATAGACCTACCATACTCAACAGCTGCTCCGCTTTATCCCTTCTGGTTAACATGGTTCCTTGAAAAAAAACGGGATTGGCACGCGCATAATTGTCCAGCGGTTCCACCACGGAACGCCAAATCGGCAAGCGATCATTGAGCGAAGCGGCGGAATCCTGAAAGACAACCTGAAAATGTTGTCTCAGCTGACGCAGTTCCCGTTTCCTCGCCCGTATCAGGGATTGTCCCTGGAAGAGGATTTCCCCTTGATCTGGAAGCTCAAGCGCAAGAAGCAGGCGCACTAGTGTGCTTTTGCCGCTGCCGCTCTCTCCAACCAAGCCGACGCATTCCCCTGGCCTGATCGTAAATGACACGCGATTTACAGCAATCACGTTGTCCGCGCCGTGCGAATATTGCTTCAATAAATCGTTCACCTGCAGGCACTCAGACATGAAGAACTCCCCTCTCCGCTTCGCTCGGCTTCAATCGAGGACAAGCAGCCAGCAGCTCCCGTGTATAAGGATGAGTTGGGCGCTCGCGAAGCTCGGACGTGATTCCCGCTTCGACAATGGTCCCATTCTTCATCACAGCAAGGCGTGCGGCTCTTCTCCATACCTGTCGCAGATCATGGGTAATAAACAGTACGGCGCAGCCCGTCTCAGCTTGAAGCCCGGCAATCAGCTCCATCATACGCTCCCCCGTCAAGACATCAAGCGCGGTCGTCGGTTCGTCTGCAATCAATAACGAAGGACCCGGCATCAGCGCCGCGGCAAGCGCAACTCGCTGCCGCTGGCCTCCGCTAAGCTGAAACGGATAGCTCGCATAGGTTCTTTCCGGGGGCAGGCCGACCCGCTCAAGCCAATCGAGAATACGTGCTTTGGCCTCCTTTTTGTTCATCCGGTCGTGGGTGCGAAGCAGTTCCAGCAACTGAGCTCCTATTTTCATAAACGGAGTAAAGCTGCCCTGATAGTCCTGAAACACCCATCCAATCTCCTTGCCGCAAAGACGCCTGCGCTCGTTTCGACCAAGCTGATGCAAGTTTCGATGATGGAGCCAGATCTGCCCGGAAGCCTGAAGCGATTTTGCCAGCAAACCGCCAACAGCCGCTGCTGTCACACTTTTTCCGCTTCCGCTTTCTCCTACGAGCGCCAGCATTTCGCCTTGACGAATCGTGAACGAAACATCTTGAACAATCGGCCTAATCCGTTTCTGCTCCGTAACCGCGACCTGCAAATGATCTATGCGAAGCACTAGCGGCGCTTCCTCGCTTAACGTTTTTCGCCGCTTCCGATCTGCGTCCGAATAGGACAAAAGAATTTTCGACTCATCTATCCCATGCATACCGCATTCCCCCGCCTTCAAGGTTCATTCCCCCGCAATTTGCCTCGCACATCGAGCAGATCTCTCAAACCGTCGCTTAACATGTTGCAGGCCAAAACAACGGCTAAAATACAAAGCCCTGGATACAACATGAGTTCAGGCGCAGCCTGAAAATACGGACGACCGTCATTCAGCATCGCTCCCCACTCCGGGGCTGGGGGCTGGGCTCCTAATCCCAGATAGGATAATGCCGAAATAAGCAGAATGGTTTTTCCGATATCACCCGCTGCAACAATCGCGAGGGGCGAGGCAATCTGACGAAGCAGATGACGTCGGATGACCGACCAGTTCGAACTCCCGGACACAATCGAAACAAGGATATAATCCTTCTCTCTCTCGGAGAGGACAATACCCCGAACGATCCGGGCGTAACTGATCCATTTCACGCAAGCAATCGCCAGCATGACATTCAACAAACCGGGACCCAAGAAACCGGCTACCGCTACCGCAACCAACATTTCGGGCAATGCTCCCGCTCCATCGGCGACGCGCATAAGCAGAGCATCCACGCGTCCTCCTTGATATCCGGCAATGAAACCGATCGGAACGCCTATCGACGCAACCGCAACGATAACCGCGGTTGAAAGCCCCAGCGTGGTATGCGTGCCCGCCATTAATCTGGACAAAATACAGCGGCCAAGATGATCGGTTCCTAAGGGATAGGCGAGGCTCGGAGGCTGTAAGCGCTCCGACATTTGAATGAGCAACGGATCGTTAGGGGCAAGCCAGGAGCCGCAGAGGGCGAATAAAAGAAAGAAAACAAGCAAGGCCATGCCTATGGCGATTAAAGGATGTTTAGCGACATATTTCGATAAGCGCATGCTTCCCAAACGAATGACGATCGTTCCCTTCTTCATACACGCCGTCCCTTCTGCATTCGAATGCGAGGGTCGAGCGCCGCCGCTCCGAGATCCGAAAGCCAGTTGGCGGCCATAAAAAACAGGCCGCAAAACAGGACATACCCTTGCACGACCGGATAATCCCGCAACCGAATCGCTTCGATCGCCAAGCTGCCAAGTCCCGGCCAGCCGAATATGGACTCCGTGACGACAGAACCAGCCATCAGTGCGCCAAGACTGATCCCGGACACCGCAACGATAGGCAGCAAGGCTGCGCGCATGGCATGACGAATTGTAATACGCCATTCGGCAATTCCTCTTGCCCGAGCTGCTCTGATATATTCCTGAGAGAACGTATCCAATAAACCGGCGCGCAATAACCGGATGTATTCCGGGGTCATGACGAATCCTAGCGTTAAGGAAGGCAGGACAAGATGCCGAAGACTTCCGCTCCCCATCGTCGGAAGCCAGTTTAATTGATAGGCAAACACATAAATAAGCAGCAAGGCGAGCCAAAAGCTGGGCACCGATGCGCCAAGCAGCGCGACCATCCGGCTCAGCCTGTCAGGCGCTTTGCCGCGGTATTTCGCAGCAAGCACGCCGAGCGGGAAAGAAAAAAGCACGATTACCAGCATAGCTCCAAGCGACAGATAAATCGTTGCGGGCAAACGCTCTATCAGCATCTCCCAGACATCCCGGTTGTTCGCCATGGAATAACCCCAATCGAGCTGTACAACCTTGGTCAGCCAATCCCCGTATTGTTCGTACACGGGACGATTCAATCCAAGCGATTCACGTACCGCTTCCTGATCGTCTTGCGACAACGCGCCGTCGCTTGCCCGCAAAATAGCCAGCACCGGATCGCCCGGCGCCAGCTTCATTAAGGCAAACGTTACTATACTTAATAAAAACATCACGATGATCAGTTGGATGAAGCGGTTTGCCCATGAGTTGAGCATGCTACTTCACGTCCAGCTTATTCGTCACCATATAAAATTCTTCAGCTCCCGGCTTCCAGTTCGTTACACGTTGATTGAGCCCAACCAAAATGTTCGGATGAATAATATAGGAATGAGGCATCGTTTCTTTTATGGCTGCAACCGCTTCTCGAGTAAGCTCATTTCGCTTCGGGACATCCCCTGTTCCGTTCAGCTCCTTAAGAATCGGGTCCAGCTTGTCGATTTTTATATTCGCCGGGTTATAGGATCCGCCAGGCACATAAGCGGAATGGAGGAACGATCCGCCATCGCCGCGCGGCGCGGTCAAATAGGTTGCTGTCGACATGTCCCAATCGGTGTTTTCTTTAATATAGACCTCGGGATACTCCACAGATACAATCTCAATCGTAATGCCGGCTTTAGCCGCTTCAGATTGCACCAACAACGGAATGAGCGGCAGCTCCGGGTTTATGCCTGCGAACGCGATTAGCTTGAGCGTAAGCGGCTTTCCGTTCTTCTCCAGCTTTCCGCTTCTCCCCTTCGCATAGCCGGCACTCTCAAGCAGCTTCAAGGCTTCAGCCTGATCCAGCTTCTGTGCGGCATCCTGACTGCCAAACGGGAGTGTAGGGTTAAACGGACCGCTTGCCGGCATCGCGTGGCCAAGCATAATCTCCTCTACGATTGCATCGCGATCAATCAGTTTGTCCAGCGCTTGCCTTACACGAAGGTCCGACACGTTCGCGCTAACCGGATTATAAGTGAAATAATGGGTCCGAAGGCTGGTTACGGACTGCATGGACAATTCCTTGTCCTTTTGGATCGATTCAAGCGACTCGGGCGCCAGATGATATACGATGTCCGCTTGCTTGGACTGGAAGGCCAGCGTTCTGACGTTGGCATCGGCATTAAACTGGATGATGACGTCTGTTAATTTGGCTTTCTCGTCCCAGTAATTTTCATTGCGAACGAGTTTGATCTCTTTGCCTGCAACGAATTCGGTCACCTTGAACGGACCGGTTCCAATCGGAGCCTTATTGAAAGCTTCCTTGCCCAATGCCTTCTCGGCCTCGACGCTCATAATGCTGGCTGTCGGATGAACAAGTTCGGTCGGAAATGCCGGATGCGGTTCCGTTGTTTTAAACGTAAGCTCCTGGCCGTTAGCTTCGATGGAAGCGATTTTTAGCGAAGCTGCCAGCGCCACGCTGTCGGCAATCCCTCTTTCGAAAGAAGCCTTTGCCGCGGCGGCATCCAGCTTCGTTCCGTCTTGAAAGCTGATATTGTCGCGCAACGTAAATACCCAAGTGACCGGATCCTTCGCTTCCCATTTGCTGGAGAGCCACGGCGAAATCTGCATATTCTCATCCAACCGAACCAACGTTTCCGTAACGCCTGCCCGGAGCGCAGTCCAACCGTTATGCGGATCAAGGGTATCTACTGGGAGACTATGGATAAGGGTCGCCGTCTTGCTGTCGCTTGACTGGCTTTGCTCGGATCTGGCAGCCGGCGGCTGTGTCGAATTCATATTGTTTTCCTTGCCTTCATTCGCTGCGCATCCTGTCATGAATAGAGCAAATGCCAGCAAAATAATCCAACCTATGGGCAAGGCTTTACGATGTCGCTTTTGAATCATCAATTGATCTGCTCCCCTTTTCAATCGGCTCACTCTCCACTCCTGCTCAACAAATACAATTCAATTGTATCCTGCCTCCAGCCTGTTTCCTATGACTCATAAGAGCTAGGTGTTTGTTTATTTGTGAAGATAAAATGACAATGTTTTTCCCTTTTATCCTACCTATGGGTTCGAAGACGGTCCCGATAAAACAACAAAGCAAGCGGACTAAATACTGCGTGGTCCGCTTGCTTCCCAAGATATCATTAGGTGTTTAAGACTCCATGGTTTCCATTAACTGCAGAATGGCCTGTTCGTTTTGTTCCGATATCTCCATTTCCGATTTCAAACGGTTTTCCTGAAAGAACAGCAACCGATCGCAGGCTCCGAACAAGAGCTCGTAATCGTGGGTAATGACCAGAACGGTAATACCGGTATCTGCCATTTGACGAATAAGCTTCACAACACGGCGCATGTTACGACCGTCCAGTCCTGAAGTCGGTTCGTCCAGAACAAGAAGATCCGGTCGGTTCATAAGTCCTACCGCAAATGTGAGCCGCTGCTTCTGACCGCCGGACAGCGAGGCCGGGTGGCGATCTCTGAACGCCCATAAATCCAGTTCCCTGAGCAAGCCTTCAGCTCGTCCGGCGGCGTCCTTTTCCTTCTCATGCGTTAGCATCAATTCGTTCAGGACGCTGTCGGAAAACAATTGGTAATCGCTGTCCTGAATAACGAACCACGTCCGTCCCAAGCGATTTTTGGCTTTCAGCGGTTTTTCGTCCATTGCGATCGTTCCCGCTTGTTCTTTCAACAATCCGCAAATCGTTTTGGCCAGTGTCGTTTTTCCGGTCCCATTGGGGCCGACAATGGCTGCAATCTCGCCTTTTCTCACGGAGAAGTTAATGTCATCCAGAACGGTCGGTTTGAACCGTCCGTGGGCAATCGCGACGTGGCGCAGCGACAATCGCTCCTGTGTACAGCTTTCGTTGGCTGAGGGAACGGAAGGCGCACGGACTACCGGCGAGCGGAGGCCGCGGCGCTGCCATTCTTCCGGTGCCAGTGCCATCAATTGTTCAGGCGTCCATTCCATCTCAACCTCTCCATCGCGCATGTAGACGATCCGATCGGCCAGCGGCAATAAGTAGTATAACCGATGCTCGGCAATCAAAATCGTTTTTCCGCTTCGCTTCAGTGCTGCCAGCTGATCGGCCAATTGCCGGGTCGCCGTCATATCCAGATTGGCCGAAGGCTCGTCCATGACGAACAACTCGGGGTCCACCAAGCAAGCGGAGGCTACGGCTACCTTTTGTTTTTCTCCACTGGAAAGACGATGCACCTCCTGCTTCAGAAGCCCGGTTAATTGGCTCTTTACGACCAATCGATCCACACGTGCACGAATCACTGACGGGTCCATACCGTAATTTTCCCCGCTGAAGGCGATTTCCTCCTCCACGATAGGCGCGAAAAACTGGCTGCGCGAATCCTGGAACACACTCCCGACGATGCGTCCGAAATCCCAGGGCGCCATGTCGCTCACGTCCCGCTCCCGCAACCGAACCGAACCGGTCAGCCGGCCTTCATAATGGTTCGGAATCAAACCGTTCACAATTCGGGTAAGGGTTGTCTTCCCGCTTCCGGAAGGTCCCGTTACGACGACACATTCCCCTTCATGGATCGTCAAGCTTACATTTCTCAGTTGCTCGGTGGCGTTGTCGTATTGAAAAGAGACGTTTTCGATTTCAACCAACCGTTGTTTCCGTTTCATGACAGGCCTCCGAAGTAAACTAGCGCGATTAAGCCGATGATAAACAGCATTAACACTGCGACATCCTGTCCCTGCCATACAACGGGATAGAGGCTGGTTTTCCGGCCCGGATGATCGATTCCCTTGGTCGTCGCCGACGCGGCCAACTCGTCCGATATTTTCAAGCTTCGCATCAGCAATGGGACAATCGCATATTCAAACGTGCGTAAAGGCCGCAGCCAGTTTCGCGGAGACGCTACGGACAGGCCTCTCAATCTCGCCGAAAGCTGAATGGCCTCGAACTCCGTCCGCATGACGGGAAGAAAACGCGAGCCGACGGCAAGCGCAATCAGCACTCCCATGGGGATGCGCAAGGTTCGCAGCGCAGCGATCAATTGGCCTGAGGGAGTGTTCCCCAAGGCGGAAGCCGCCATCAGCACCGGCAATAAGCGCAAGCCCAGGAAAGCGAAGAAGGAGACAAAAGTGATCAGACCGTGCGCAAAGTAAGAGCTCCATCCTTGAATCAGGAAGAAGGCAACCGCCAGCAGGCCAAACCGGACCGCGTTCTTGTACATACCTTGCACAAGCAAATATGCCGCCATAAACCCGATGATCCACAGCAACGCGTAACGGTCCGCCCAAAAGCTGACCACGCTGGCTGCGAGCAGCAATAACAATTGGGCACGCGGGTCAAACTTGATTCGTTTAAACGTCATTTGACCCGCCACCCGTCCGTGTTCATTTGCAACTGCCAAAGGCGCGCATACAGCCCTTGGCGAGACAGAAGTTCGGCGTGGGTGCCTTCTTCCGCCAGCCGGCCTTGCTCCAGCACGATGATCTTGTCCGCCTGCTGAATCGTCCTCAGTCGATGGGCGATCAAAATGACCGTTTTACCCGTCACCAATTCGTTGATCGCTTGCTGTACGGCCGCTTCGTTCTCCGGATCAAGCGAAGCCGTCGCTTCGTCCAGCAGCACGATCGAGGCGTCCTTGAGCAAAGCGCGAGCAATCGAAATCCGCTGCTTTTCCCCGCCGGACAACGTCGAACCGCCTTCTCCGACATGCGTATCGTAGCCTTGCGGCAGGCTTCGAATAAAATCATGACATTGCGCACGCTTGGCCGCATCCTCAATTTCTTCCTGAGAGGCATCCATTTTGCCGACGCGAATGTTGTTGCCGATCGTATCCTGAAACAAATAGACGTCTTGAAATACCATGGATATATGCTTCAGCAGGTGCTCCGGATTGACGCTGTTCAATGGCTGGCCGCCGATCGTGATCGCCCCTTGCTGCACATCCCAAAAACGCGCGATCAGACGCGTAACCGTACTTTTGCCGCTTCCGGAAGGGCCGACCAGCGCCGTAATCGTATTCGGTTCGATCGTAAATGACAAGTCCTTCAGCACCGGCTTGGCGGCATCGTAGCCGAACGTTACCCGTTGGAAGACAATGGGCTGGCGAGGCTGGATGGTTGCCGACCCTTGCAGCGGCCGTTCCAGTCGGACGTCCATGATTCGCTCGGCGCTAAAGGCGGAATAACGCATTTCGCCGTAATTCATCAGCACGACGGTGAGCGGCTCGAACACCTTGGTGCCGACGAGCAAAAACAACAGAAAGACGGGAAGCGAAAGGCTGCCGCCAGCGAGCAGATAACTGCCGGTCAAAATCATCAGCGTCATGCCAGAACGAGCCAGCAGCATCGCCCCCATAATCATCGGCCCCATGATGCCTTCCAGACGAATGGAGGCGCGCTTCAGCTCGTCGAAGGACTGCCGCAGCCGCTCGAATCGCCGCCCCCCCATGTTATACGCCTTGATCTCGCGAATGCCTGTCAAGTATTCCTGCAATCGGCTGGCCGCTTCGTTTTTGGCTTTCACATGCGTTTCGCTAAGCTTCGCCTGGATGGAGTCGGTCAGCCAGAGCAGCAACGCGCCGAACGGGACGGCGACGAACATCGCGATCGCCATCTGCCAATCGACAAAAAGCAGCCCGACCAATGCCAGCGTCGGCAGCACCACCGCGCTGATGAGCTGAGGCACATTATGCGAAATCGTATGCTCGACCTGCCCATAATCGCCAAGCAGCAAATTCGTCAGATCGCCCGGATCGCGCCTGCCGAAAAAACCGAGCGACAGCTGGCGGATATGCTCGGCCAAGCCTAACCGTCCCTTTGCGGCCAAGCTGTAAGCGACGCCATACGTCTTGTCATACAAGGAGGCGTAAGCGGCATATTCCACAACCAGCCAGACGAACAGGATCGCACTGACGATCCACATTCTCGCGATATTCAAGCCGGTTTCCGGTTCGACGAAAGAAACATAGATCGTGTTGAACAGGTCGACCAGCAATGCGGAGGGAACCATTTTGGCAATGCCGTCTAGCAGCGCGGCGAACGCAGGAGGAATGAGGCTTCTTGTATTTCCTCCTGAAATATTGTAAAAGTAGCGGTTCATCCCCGCAGTCCTCCCTCGACAGCGCCGGACTGGGCCGCCTGCTTGCCTTGCCCGCCCAGCCTCCAGGACGCCGCCCGCGTATGCGCCTGCCACATTTGCTCGTACAGACCGTTCGCCTCACGCAAACGATCATGCGCCCCCCGTTCCACAATTTCTCCTCGGCTGACGACCAAAATTTGCTCCGCCGCGCGAATGGTGGACAGCCGATGCGCAATCATCAACACCGTCTTTCCTTTAACGAGTTGAGCAAGCCCCTCCTGGATTTTATGCTCGTTCTCCGCGTCCGCATACGCCGTCGCTTCGTCCAACACCAAGATCGGAGCATTTTTGAGGAGCGCCCGGGCAATGGCAATCCGCTGGGCTTCTCCTCCTGACAAATAGGTGCCGCCTTCGCCGATCTTCGTCCCATAGCCTTTTTCCAGCTTTTCGATAAACTCGTGACAACAGGCCGTTCGCGCTGCGGCGATGATGTCCTCCCTGGAGGCCGAAACGTTGCCCATCCGGATGTTTTCTTCAATCGTATCGTAAAACAAGTGAACGTCCTGAAACACAAAGGAAACGAGCTCCATCAGCCGCTCCGTGCCGATGTCCCGAATGGGCACGCCGCCGATCGTAATGTCGCCCTCCTGCACGTCCCAGAAACGGAGCAGCAAGCTCGCGATCGTCGACTTTCCTCCGCCCGAAGGACCAACCAGCGCTGTCATTTCTCCCGCCTTGGCCACGAAATCGACGTCTCGCAGCACCGGCTTGTAATCCTTGCTGTCCGGCTGCTCGTAAGCGAAGGAAACATGCCGGAACGCGATATCGTAATGCTCGGGAACACGGGGAACGTCCGGTTCGGCGACCGCCGGTTCGGCGAAAACGGCCTCGATTCGCTTATTGCCCTCCACAATCTCGCGCAATCCGCTTCCGAGCTGCAGCAGCTTGAGCAGCGGGATCGACAGACTCGGACTGATCAGAAGAAACAGAATAAAGGTGAGCGCAAACGATTGATTCCCCGCCTGTCCGCTGAACAACAGAATGCCGACGGGAACGACAAACGTAAACAGCGAGATGACCATGACGAAGAACAGACTGTACGACACCTTGCACAAATAAGTAATACGCAGCGAGATATCGCGGTATTTGGTAACGGCCTGTTTGAAGGTAAGAAAGGAATCGGCGGTAATGCCGAACACTTTGACGGCCGGCATCCCCCGAACATATTCCACTCCTGTCGCGTTCATTTCCTCCACGGCAAACTGAAAGTCGCGATAGGCTTGCTGTCCGGCCTCGCTGGTGAACATCCGGGCCTGCAGCCAAAAGGAAGCAGCAATCGGAATGAGCAGGACGAGCGCCATTCGCCAATCGAGCCAGAACAAATACCCCAGCAGCAGGAACGGAATGATCGCGGCGCTGACCAGATCGGGCAGCTGGTGGGCGATAAATTTTTCGATTTTCTCCACGCTGACTTCAATTATTTTTTTTAACTCGCCCGTTGCCGTTTTCGTATGATAACCCATCGGCAATTTAGCCACATGGTCGGCCAATCGTACCCGGAGCTGATACAGAATGTTGAATGCCGCAATATGAGAGCACATGCCACTGATATATATGGAAACAAGCACCGCAATCAAGGCGATAAAGGCAAAGACTCCCCAATAAAGAAGCAAGTCCTTGTCGATGCCGGAAGGCTGGCGCGCATGCGTCAGCAATTCCTCGACGATTTTATACACCGCAATAAAAGGGGCTATCTGCAGCAAGCTGGAGAAAACGGAAAAAACGCCGGCCACGATCAACAGCCCTTTCTTCTCCCCGGCAACCTGCATCAACCCTGACATTTCCTCACTAGCTTTCATCTCAACCCACCTTACCGAGGTCCATAAGTTACTTGATCATACCGGCTTTAATAAAGTGCTTGTTAAGCAGCTTAGCCCCAAACCAACAGCCTAGCAATGTCAGCACGAACGAAAATGCCATGCTCCCGACCATCCAGGTCGGCGAATGGGCAAATGTGAGCATGTTCCCTCTCATCTCTTCATCGTACATCTTCTCGAGGTAGTCACTGCCATACACGTACACGGTGATATAGGCGCCGGTTCCGAATAACGCCCCGTACACGGCATAAGCCAGAGCTTGCCGCTTCAAGTAGCGATACTGGCTCCCGTCGCCCTTCAACAAAACCGCCTCGCCAAGCAGGCCCGCCAACATAAAAAACGGAAGCAACAGCGGAACCCCCATGATCGTATAAATGATCCCCGTCACGACGGCGAGCAGAAGCAATACGCCTCGCTTGCCGATCTTCATAGCCATGATCAAATACACGATAGCGGAGAAGAACAAGCAGACGCCGGATATGAGCGGCATCGCGGCCGTTGCCATGACCGGAGTCAGGGCAAATCCTACGATGGCGTTAACGATGTAAATTAAAACGCTAAAAACGCCAATTAAAATGTAATCTTTGCTTTTGAGTCTAGCACGCATGCACAATCGCTCCTTGACAAGATCTCTTATAGAATGAAAATCAATTTCAATCAGAGTCATCATCTCATAACCCTGCAAATGGGAGAAACCCAAATCCGGAGCATGTAATACGGATTCGGATTATTTTTCATCCCTTGCGGGAAATGACTTTTGGCATTCGGAAGGGGTGATCCCATATTTGCGTTTGAAATATTCGGCGAAATGTCCGGCTTTTCCGAAACCTGCTTCATGAGCGGCAGCCGTAACCGTTCGCTTCCCCTCCTGTAACAGCAAGCAAGCCACTTCCAGCCTTCTGTCGATCACATAGGCGTGGACGGACATGCCAAACAACTGCTTAAATCCTTTTTTTAGCTTGAATTCGTTTAGGGCAACCAATCTGGTAAGCGCACTAAGGCCGGGAGGCGAAGCCAAATTTGCATCCAGCAGTTGTTTCGCCTGATACAAGCTGGCGATATCGCTTCGGGTCAGGCCGGGCTGTACCGGACCTGTTTCACGTTCCAGAACCATCTCGTTTAGGTATACGGAAGTCAATTCCATTGCTTTGCCTGTTAAGTACATTCGCTTGATTGCGCCTTGGTACGGGCACTGGATCATCTCCCGAACGAGCCGCTTCAACCCGGGCGTTGCTTGACGATTGGCGAACATTTTGGGATTTCGCGTCAAAGCGGCAAGCCAATCGTCCAGCGGAAGCTGCCATTCCTCCTTCAGCTTGGCTGGGGCCAGCTTGACGGTTAATCCCTTGAACAATCGTCCCGAATCGTATTGGCAACTGCTCGCGGCCTCCATATTGGCAAACGCTATAACCTCCCCATTGCCAAGCTCCAATTCCTCCTTGTTTCCTTCCACGCGCCACCGAATGCCCTCGCCCAGGCAAAATCCGAGATTGACGCTTTCTTCCCTCTCTATGCTGCTTAAGGTGATTGTCCGCTCAAAACAAGCCTCGCTTAACGCAAGCTCGACATGCGGCTGCAGCCGCATGTGTTGCCAGTATCCGTTTCCCATCGCCTGCGGAACCCGGACAGTTCGCTCGAACCTCTCGATTGGTTCCGACTCGTTCGTGCGATACAGCTGGTTCAAACGGGTGGTTAATGGGCATTGCCTGTCGTGGGGGTTCATAATTTCATACCAGGATGTTGCGTTTGCCATGTAATCTCCTTTCCTCTCTTGATATAAGTGTAATTATTACTATTTAATGGCTGAGTATAGCTGACGATTACGCGTGCAGCAGATGCAACCGTTTGACATTTCCACCAGCTTCTCTTCCGTGCGGCTAAGCCCACCACCGTCGCGAACCCAATCGGCATCGATATTAACTTCGCTCAAATCGTTGACGATGACCGCCACTTGGAGTCCTTCCCGTTTTGATAGATGGAGCTTCTCCCTTCGACAAATGCAGTCACGTCTTCCGAAAGGCGAATCGTCTTAATGGTAGTTTTCTAGTAAACGTATCGTTTGATCCGACAGTATCATGTGGACTTTCTTTCTACGGAATGCTGCACTCCATACAGTAACCAAACACATCGAGCTGATAATTCACCAAATGAAAACGTTGCGGAAGCGGAAGCTCCACTTGAGCCGGATTAAAATCGACCATAATTGTTTTTTCGCAATCCATGCAAATAAAATGGAATTGAGGCTGTTCCCGATCGATGAACCGATAACGGACTTCATTTGCCATCGCAAATGTTTCAATGAATCGAAGCTTGCTGTACAGTTTCAAATTTTGATACACGGTGCCGTAGCTCAAACCCTGAAACTCTTTTTCCATCGTTTGATGCAGCTCCATCGCGGTGAACGGACGTTCGAAGCGCAAGATCAGATCGAGCATCACTTTCCGCTGAGCGGTAATTCGAAATCCATGCTGGAGCATATGGTTCAGCAACTCATCCAGTTGCTCTTTCTTTTGCATGTCGGATAGTCACCTGCCTGCCGCAAGCATGATGATTCCTGTTGAAACGAGAGACGTAAGCGCTTGTTTGCCGGCCAACGAAGAAGCAAACGACCAGCCGAGTTCCTTTCTTACGGTCCATAATGTCATCAGACAAGCGGTCAACGTAGAAGCCAGGTATACCGGCACAAACACTTGACCCGCATGCAGCGACTGCAAGTACACCGGAGCGGCAAGCCTGCCCGATGTTCCGCTCCGTAATTGCGTATGCAAAGCGCCGACGAAACGTTCGACGCCCAAATCGTGCAGCGCACATCCCATCCCGATTCCCCCAGCGCCTCCTCCCATAATCAGACAATCGTAGCCACTCAATCCGTGCACCTCTTTTGGCTAATAGCAATTATTACTATTGATTCCCGTGAATCGACTGCTATCTTTAACTGTATAAGGATAATTATAGGATCCGACCATTTAATTAATCGTAATTATTACAATTAATTAACAGTGTACTCTACTCGACAATGGATGTCAAATTGATCGACAACATTCCCCAATTCTCTTGAATGTAAGAAATCCACCATACAAAAAGCCCGACATATTCGTCGGGCCATCCTCCGAGCATAAGCCGTTTCCGGTATTCGGAGGGCAACGAGCTCCCCCGCCGGCCCAATGCCTGTGAGGGAGCTCGCGTTTTTTCTGATCAGCATGCAAAAAATTAAAAGATTGTCGGTACCATTCCGCCATCTATGCGGATCGGGGATCCTTTGAAGGCGGAGGCCATTGGGCTGCAAATGAAAGCAGTCAATCGGCCGATCTCCACTGGTCTGATAAACCGCCCGATTTCGGATTGAGGCAGGTTTTTCGTCATAAAGTCTTTCTCTTTAGCCTCGAAGGTCATCTCTTCGTTCGAATACATGCTCTCGATGATCTCCAGCACGTTCTCGGAGAGGGTCGGTCCCGGCAGGATCGTGTTCACTGTAACTTCAGCGCCGCGGGTCAGCTTGGACAAGCTCTTGGACAATGACAACAGCATGGACTTGGTCACACCGTATTGAGGCATCTGTCCGGAAGGCATAACAGCTTCCTCACTCGCGATGAAGATCATACGGCCGTAATCCCGACTCAGCATGGAAGGCAAATAAAACTTGCTTAAGGCGTTGGCGGCGAGAAAGTTCGTGCGGAAGTACTTCTCCCATACGGCATCGTCTACGTTGTTATAGGACATGATCTCATAGATGCCCATGCTGTTGACGAGGATATCGACGTGGGGGAAACTCGCGAATAAAGCTTCTCTTTGCCGCGAATCGACGAGATCGGCGGTTGCATTTCGAGGCTCCGTTTCCGGGAATGCCGCTTGGATCTCAGCTACCGTACGCTCTACGTCGTCGTTGTTACGACCATTTATGAGAACATGAACGCCTTCCCTGGCAAGTTCAAAGGCAATCGCTTTTCCTATGCCTCTAGTTGATCCCGTTATTAAAGCTGTCTTATTCTTTAATCCCATATCCATCTGCCTGCACTCCTTGTGTCTAGGATAGGGATCATGATACATCTTTTCGTCTATTCGGTAACTAGCACGGAACGCCAATTTTCTTGTGTGACGCGCCAATTGGCAGGAGTCTCCCCTGTCCACGCGCGAAACGCGCGATAAAACGAATTTGGGTCCTCATAGCCGACGAGAAAAGCGACCTCTTTGATCTCCAGCGCAGGGTTTGCCAAGTAAGCGACGGCCATCTCCCGCCTCGTTTTCGCCAGCAGTTGATTAAAGCTTTCGCCTTCTTCCGCCAGCCTTCGCTGCAAGCTGCGCTCGCTCATCCTTCAGACTAGTCCAGAAACCTGGCGCGATCTTGATGCGGTCTGCGGAAGGAGCGTTCATGGCTGTCGACCTCCAAGGACAAAGTCAAATGGCAATCATCCACGATACCGTGGACCATTGATTCTTCTGATTATAGCCTAACCGTACGGGACGAGGCCACCCGGTTCATTCCTTTGCGGTGGCCTCATGATCTATTTTTCTGCTTTATCGTTAAACACTCCCGCCAAGAAATTCATGGCTATAGATTTCAGATATTTTCTCCAGCACATGCTGAGCATGCTCTGTAAACTTCACGTCCGCAATCCGATCTTTGAACAGAAACACACCGGTCTCATTGCTGTTTTTGCCCAGAGCTCCCTCATATAATAGGTTGGCTCCATGAGCAGGCGGAGAGGAAAAAAACTTCATAAACAGTTCAAACCCTGCGGTCAGTCCGGAATCTTTTCCTTTTCTTAGCGTATTGTTAATGCCCGGGTCAACGCTGCGGATCTTGATGCCTTCCTTGGCAAGCTGCGGTGCGACGGCTTGAGTCCACAACGAAAGAGCCAGCTTTGAAGTCGCGTAGGGTCCATACATTTTGCGGAAGGTTTTAGGATGCTCCAATTTTTCGATCGTAAACTCCTTCGTAAATCTAAACACCTGCGACGAAGTGTTAATCACCGTTTTTAAACTGCCGTTCTTCAGCAGCTCCTTCAATTCCATCAGAATAATATAAGGAACGACCGTCAACAACTCATAATGCAGTTCGCGGCCTTGTTTCGAATAGCGCAGCTCGCTTAAGCCTCCTCCAGCGTTGTTAAACAAAATATCGATCCGCTGTTCCTTGCTTCTGATTTCTTCCAAAGCGTGTCTCAAGCTGTCATATTCGGTGAGATCCTTCACTTTATAGGCTCGGAGCCGTCCGTCCTTGAGATGATTTTGGAGGAATCTATCGTCCGCTGGAAAATCCGACCGGTTCAAAGCAACCACCTGCCAGTTCTCCGACAGCATTTTCCGGGTCAATGCCAACCCGATCCCGTTACTTGCGCCTGTAATCAGTGCAATATGTTCTCGTTGGTTCTTACTCAATGCATGTCCTCCTTCATTCAGAATTTCAGATCTGGGAGCCGCCTCCGTCGACAGGGAACTCAGCCCCGGTGGTATAGGTGGCCTCAAATGCCAGGAATGCAGCAGCCTTGGCGACCTCAACTGGATCGCCTAAACGCAGCATTGGGATCTGCTGTCTCATCTGTGCCTTTGTCTGCTTGGCAGCTTCTTCCGGCATTGACTTTTCCATGATGCCTGTGTCAATAACGCCGGGACTGACTGCGTTGACGCGAATATTTCGAGGTAATAACTCGCGGGCCAGACCTCGAGTCATGGAGCGCAGCGCCGCCTTACTAGCTGCGTAAGCACTGAGCATTGGGAGACCCACTACGTTCACGATTGAGGTCGTAAGGACTACCCCGCTACCTGAGCCCAACAGCGGAGCGAGTTTCTGCACGGTAAAGTACGGTCCTTTGGCATTGACTGTAAGTATCTCGTCGTACTTTTCTTCTGTCATTGTCTCGAAAGGGACAAACCCCGTGACGCCAGCGTTAACGAACAGGGCATCTATTGTTCCAAATTCAGCCTTCACTCGATCAGCTAACGCGGCGATATCCTTCAATGAGGCGGCATCGCTTATGACCGCGATTGCGCTGCTGCCGAGTTGTGCACGAGCCGCATCCAACGTCGCCTGAGTACGTCCAGTAATCAGAACGTGTGCGCCTTCATCCACTAGCAGCTTCGCCGTCGCAAGGCCGATTCCGCTGCTGCCTCCTGTGATCACGACCTTTTTGTCAGAGAATTTGCCCTTACTGAATAATTCCATTTAAGTCGTCCTCCTTTTGTATAATCCGTAATCGGATAATTAGATACAGGAGCGATTATACAGCAATGAATTTAATAAGTAAACAAAATTAATTAATTTAGTTCATTTAATCAATTTCATACATAAAGCGCAGCAAATTTGTTATAATGTGTTTTGTAGGCATCAAAGGGAGGTACTTATCCGTGAGAAAAGCTGTGAGTGTAGACTCATATGTAGGAAAAATAAAGCCCATTATAAGAAAAACAAAATTCAGCCAACTGAAGGTCGACGACCTCGCAAAATATATGGATATCAGCAAAGTGACACTTTATAAGCATTTTTCCTCCAAAGACGACATCATCGAACACGTCGTGGATTATTACATTGATTATTCGAAGAAGGCTGACACTGTAGTCAAAGACGATTCCGTCTCTTTTTTGGATCGTTTTCAATTAACATTTTTACAATCCTTGATGTGTGCCGCATATATCTCTGATTTGTTCTTGCAAGATCTTAAGGAATTTTATCCACACCATTTTGAGAATCTGTCCATTGCCCTACAAAATCGGAATAAAAGCTTGCAAACTTTTTTTGAATCCGGTATGGAGCAACAGATTTTTAACAGATTAAATGCCGTGTTGTTTATGGTTCAAGATGACGCTGTGCTGCGACGCTTTATCGAGCCGTCCTTTTCGATTCAGTATGATATCACTTTGAAACAAGCGATTTTGGATTTCTACTACATGAAGCAGTATCAATTGCTAAAACCTGAATATCTGAAGATCATAGACAATTCCAATATGGAAAGGAAGATCGTTAACATTTTGCAAGCCATTTCATAAGTGAAGGGCCATATCCGTTTCTGTTGTGTTTCGCTGAACGTAGAGAGGTCGAAGGACGTCAAGAAAAAGGAATGCCCCTTGAGGAATCCAGCACCTTCTAAGGCTGAATTGAACGCTTCGCGGCCTTGACTCGCTTAAGATGAAATTGGACCAAAGAAAGCAGCCGCACAGTTAGGCGTGTCCTATGGTACGTTGCAGGATTGGAGAAAACTTAGAACCCTGCACGGCGACGGAGCGTATATCGGGAGCGGACGAGCTTATGCATCTGCCGAAAAAACTGCGAGTGAACTCGAATTAGAAAGAGAAATCAATGAGTTTTTATCGTGTCTACGCTTTCAATATGCTCTAACCGATAATGCAAGGCGACACGGCGCCGCCTATCGCCCCTTCCATAACCTTCAAAAGCGAGTAGATCACTGACAAGTTATCGACAGAAAACCATATATTCTGATTTTAGATCACTATGTTATATTGAATGACTTTCAATCAAATATTCCGAAGATCCAGAAAATAAAAGCGCGTGAGGAATAAACAAAGGGGCCAACCTTTTTAGCTCGCCCCCCATCCTATTAATGATTAGCCTCTCAATTTCGCTCCCGCTCAAGCCCTTGTCGATCCACGCGCTGGCTCTCGATTAACTGCATAACCCACGTTTCATCAAATCGAAGCTTTTCCAGCCGATGCCGGAAGAAGATCTGAATATATTTCTGCTCCCCCCCAGGAATCCGTTCGTCTTTGCTAGCATATTCCAACCGTTCTTCCTCGTGACGGATTTCATAACGCAGGTAATCTTTGTATTGATGCAAAATTAAAAACTGTAATTCCTTGCTGATCAGTTCAAAATTTTTCAGTTTCGTATAAAAATGCAGCTCGTAATCCGGCGAATATGGAATCGGTTCTTCCATCAACCGAAAAAAACGTATTCTACCTTCGTCCGTAAGTTTATAAGTCTTTATTTTTTTCCCTTTTCCTTGTTTGGAACCCTCCGGTTGCTCATCGGGAACCTGTTCGATCAGCCCGTCCGCAAGCATGCCGTGGATCAGCGGATAAATCGCCCCCCAGCTGACTTTTCGCGTAGGACCAACGATTCCGTTCAAAATCTGATGCAGCAAATAGCCGTGCATCGGGTTATTCATCAATTCGCCGAGTATGAACAATTCGTACAAACGAATGGCCCCCCTTGTAGGTTTTACTGCTTTTAAGCAAACAACAGTATAACATACGGCTGCCTGAAGTCATAACCACCGGCTTAGCCGGTGGCTTCCATCAGCCCTATAAGGGCATGGTACTAGCAAGCGCCTAAGAAGGCGCCCTGAAAGTCTGCCAACCGCGAGCGGTCTCGGGCTTGCCCCTTAAAGGG
>NZ_JBHSEP010000033.1:0-29649 GCF_042654645.1 Cohnella hongkongensis
TATTGGAAGTAATAGAGGTCTGGGTCTTGCAGTGGGCGCATTCGTAGACGTTGCGCGTCTTGATCAAGCAGTACTTGGACTCGCCGCACTTGGTACAAATAAAGCCGCGAGGCCACCGAACGGCAAACAAGTAATCCCGGCAAGCCTGCTCGTCCGGAAAAAGAGCCATAAACTTGCGTAACGACATCAATCCACCCACCGCCCCAACAAGAACATTTGTTCTGACTTAAGAATACCAAACATTTGTTCCTATTTCAAGTTATTTTGACGAAAAAATAGAAAATTTCTCGATTTTTCGGGGACCAAGAACGGAGGATACGTCTCCACAAACGTCTCCCTGAGCGAATGGCAGATAGGGTATGGACCCGGGCTCGGGCTAGGACTCGGACCCGGGCTCGGGCTCGGGCTCAAGCTCAGGTTCGGACCCGGGCTTGGGCGGGGACTCGGGCTAGGGCTTGGGTTCAGGTTCAGGCTCAGGCTTAGGTTCGGGCCCGGACTCGGAGTGTTGTTTTCCCCGTACCGTTCCGCGGGCGAGACGAAATTTCAAGGGCACGCGGAGCAAAAACGAGAGCAGGGTAGCAGGAAAGTCAGAACATGGAACGGATCTGTGGATGGCTCAGGGAACTAAAAAGAGCAATGAGTAAAGAGTATAGAGGACAGAGGGAATTGGACGGATCTGCAGATAGCTCAGGTGACGAGAAAAAAAGGGAGAGTGCAAGTCGGCTAGGAGATGAGAATCTGCAGATAACTCAGGAGATGAGAAAAAGGGAAGTAGGAGATGGCCAAGAGTTGGGGATCTGCAGATGACTCAGGGAACGAAAAAGAGTATACAGGACAGAGGGAATGGGGCGGATCTGCAGATGGCTCAGGTGACGAGAAAAAAGGGAGGGTGCAAGTCGGCTAGGAGATGAGAATCTGCAGATGCTCGGGAGATGAGGAAAGGGGAAGTTGGACATCGGCCAGACGAAAGGGAACTGCGGATCACTCAGGAAACGAAAAAGAGAGAAGGGAGCCAGTCGGGAACGTTCGGGCGAAGGATTTAGCGGCGCCGACACTTTAATCGCCGGGGAATTGCAAAAAGCGCGGACCTGGGTGCTGTCCACGCTTGGCTCGTTCCATCAGAAGCCGGTTGTTTAGCCTCGAAGCTTGCCCAGCTCGGATACGAGAGCTTCAACCTCGCTAATGCTGAAGCGTTCTTTGGAATTCACCATGTCGTAGATGTCCTTCAGATCCTCGTACTTGTCGACGGTAAAGCTGGAAGCCTGCATCGCGGAGCCGGTAGCCATCCGAAGCTTCGTTTTGATCGCTTCAATCATATACTCCACATTTTGTTGCGTCGGTTGGTTTAGATCCATCGGTTTCTTCCTCTCTGAACGTGTATAGGGATGCTGATATTGTAACATAGGGAAAAGGAAACCGCTCGTTGGGGGGGGGGAATGTTGTCAGGTTAAGCAAACGGTCAACAAGCGGCTTTGCAGGATTCGTCACAGTTGCCGGCGGAGTCCCGACGGTCATCGCGAATAAAGGCCAACTGGCACGACACACGCCAACTCGCGCCAACACACTCCAACTCGCACCAATCACCAACCGTCGCCAACCTATGCCAGTCCAGCCTAACCTACGCAATCCACTAACCCACGACAGCCCACTAACTCACGATAGCCCACGCCAGTCCAGGCCAACTTGCTTCAACCCACCAACCCTCGCTAGCCCACCATCCTACGCTGCCCACCAGCTAACCCACCAACCTACGCTGCTCACCAACTTACGCTTGCCTACGACCCGCGCCTACGCCAGTCCACTAACGTAACGGTTGCCAGCGCCGCTAATTGTGCTATTTTCGCAGTACGGAGTTTGTAACGGTTGCAGCAGCGGCTATTTCAGCTGAAAACGTGCCGTTTCGCTCGACAGCCCCAAAATAAGCGCGGTGGCAACCGTTAGCTTTTCCTTTTTCGGGAAAACGATCGATTAAGCGCCACTGCAACCGTTAGACGTTGCCGGCACTTGCTGGCAGGATGAGCGCCGTCGATCGCATACGACAACGGCTTAACCTGACGACATGGGGGGAGCGGACAGGTTCAAAAGTGGAATTCCGCCTGTGGGAGTGGTAACCTGAGAGAAAGCAGGCTGAAGGATGGGTGAGACAAGGATGATCGACCGCAAATCGGCGGCGGCAGATCAAGGCGATAAGCGAATGTCGGCGGTGCGCAATCGGGACGAAACCGTCAGGGTCGATGCGGACGGGCTGCGGGCATTCGTTAGCCGGATCGTGTCGGAGCATGCGGGCGAAGAGCTTATCTTTCTCTGTATCGGAACAGACCGGTCTACGGGAGACAGTCTGGGACCGTGGGTCGGCACGCTTCTGGAGGAGCGGGGAGTGGCCGGCGTCCGGGGTACGCTTAAAGAACCGTACGACGCGAACACGCTTCCCCGGCTGCTGCGAACGCTGCCTGACCATGCAATCGTCATCGCGATCGACGCCTGTCTAGGACGGCCGGAGAGCGTCGGCTCGTATGTCGCGACGCGGGGACCGCTCGTCCCCGCGCGATCGGTGAACGGAAGCCTCGGCGCCGTCGGAACGTACAGCATCGCAGGCGTCGTGAACGAGAGCAGCAGGAAGCCCTACTGGACGCTGCAGTCGACGTCGCTCTACCATGTGATGGGAATGGCCAAGGAAATGGCCGACGCCATCGCCAATGCGGTTGAAGAGGCCAACCGCGCAGAATCCACTTGATGAAAGGACAGACGTTCATGGATAAAAAAATGCTGTCAACGGGAGTGGCCATTGCTTATGAAGAGACCGGAAGCGGAGATCCGATCGTTCTGCTTCACGGTTTCTGCGGGAGCCGCTTGTACTGGGAGAAGACGCTCCCTCATCTTGCCGGGTACGGACGGGTAATCGCCCTCGATCTGAGGGGGCACGGAAGCTCCGATGCCGCAGGCTCGGAAGAAAGCTATACGATGGAAAACTTGGCCGACGACGTCGCCGCCTTCATGAAGGAGCTGGATCTGCCGACAATCAGTCTGTTCGGACATTCGTTGGGCGGCTATGCGGCGCTGGCTTTCGCGGAAAAGTACCCGGAGCGGCTAAAGGCGCTTGGCCTGGTGCACTCGACGGCCTTCCCGGATACCGAGCAGGCGAAGGAAAACCGGTTGAAGGCGGTCGAGACGATCCGCTCGCAGGGGGTGGCTCGGTTCGTCGACGGCCTGGTTCCGAAGCTGTTCTCTTCCGAGCATGGGGAGAGCCGGCCGGAATTGATCGAAAGAGCGAAGGAAATCGGCTACGGGACGTCTGCGGAAGGAGCGGCGGGTTGCGCTCTGGGCATGAGAGCGAGGCCCGATCGCGTGTCTGTGCTCGAACGGCTGGAGCTGCCCGTTCTGCTGCTCGCGGGTGAATCCGACGAGGTCATTCCGCCGGAACGGAGATTCCCGGTATCGGGCCGCCACGTAACGGCGGTCACGCTAAGCGGCGCCGGCCATATGGGGATGATGGAAGACCCGCAGGCTATGGCCGCGAGCATCGGTTCCTTCGTTGATCGGAATCGGGGGCAGGGCCATGTTTGAGAGGGATTACCTGGTTCGACTTCTGACGCAGGCAGGGAGCGTCCTCGGCCGGGCGATGGGGTTGAGGAGTCAGCAGAAGCAGCGGGAGGCGCTGGAGCTGATCGACGAGTTCCTCGGCCGCGAGCTGCGGCTGAGATCCCGGCTGGCCATGGGGTTATCCGATGACGACCTGCTGTCCATGCTGTCGGTGACGGGAAGCCCGAATGCGGAATCCGTCGCAGTCGTGGCGGCGTTTCTGCACCAGGAAGCGGATTTGCTGCACGATCTCGGAGAGACCGGGGAAAGCGTACCGAGATACGAGAAGGCGCTGCGGCTGAGCCTCTTTATGCTGCGCAGCGGCATGGAGGTCGACGGATGGGACGTTCGGGCGAGAGTGTCCGAGCTGCTCGAGGCTTTGGAGCCGTACGAGCCGGTCGCGGAGACGAGAAGGGCGCTGTGGCAGTGGCATGAATCGGAGGGCAGGCTGGCCGAAGCGGAGAACGCGCTCTACGAGCTCGCGGACGAAGATGCGGCGTCGGCTGCGGAGGGCGAAGCCTTCTATGATCGGCTGGCCGCATGCGGCGACGAAGTGCTCGAGGCCGGAGGGCTGAAGAGGGAAGAGCTGGAAGAAGGCCGCCGTCAGTGGGCGGCGTTGATGAAGGAGAAGGTATCGTGAATGGGAAAGTCGGTCAAGAGGAATGGATGGCCTTATTAGAGCGGATAACGGCGGAGGAACGGCTCGTGCAGGCCGTATTCAGCTCTCCCCGGCGCAGGGACGGGACGATCGCTCGCAAGGCGACAGTAAGGCCCGTTCGGCTCAAGAACGGCGTTCGCTATCAGTTCGAGCGTCTTGCGGACAACAAGGCATTTCATGAAAACGTAAGCGGGAACGAGCTGGCCGCCAAGCTGGCCGCCGAGATGGGAAGCTACAAGCAGGCGCTGATCCAGACGACGGAAGCGGACATTCAGGCGCTCGCGAACAAGAAAGGCGAGCTGACGCTGATCTCCCGGGCGAACGAATCGGGCAGGTCGGGGAACAACGGCAAAGCGGTCCCCCAGTCGCATAATCGGGACAAGCGGTATATTTTGCCGGAGGGGGAACCGGTTCCGTTCCTGATCGCTCTGGGCGTCATGACGCCGGAGGGCAAAGTCGTCAAAGCGAAGTACGACAAGTTCAGGCAGATCAACCGCTTTGTGGAGATGGTGGCCGACGTCGCGCCGGAGCTGCCCAAGAACAAGGCGCTTAGAATTGTGGATTTCGGCTGCGGCAAGTCCTATTTGACTTTCGCGCTTTATCATTACCTGGCCGTTCAGATGAAGCTTCCGGTGCGCATTTTCGGGTTGGATCTGAAAAAGGACGTCATCGAGCATTGCGCCGGGCTGGCCGCCAGACTCGGTTGGGACGAGCTGACGTTCGCGGTAGGGGACATCTCCGATTTCGAGGATCGGGACAGCGTCGATATGGTAGTCACGCTGCACGCCTGCGATACGGCAACGGATGCGGCTTTGCTGAAGGCGATCGGCTGGGAGGCGAGCGTGATTTTGTCGGTTCCCTGCTGCCAGCACGAGCTGTTCCGCCAAATCTCCCAGCCCGCGCTGCAGCCGTTGCTGAAGCACGGCATTCTAAAGGAGCGGTTCGCGGCTCTTGCGACGGATGCGATTCGGGCGAATTTGCTGGAGCTTGCCGGCTATCGCACTCAGCTGCTCGAGTTTGTCGACTTGGAGCATACGCCGAAAAACCTGCTGATTCGAGCCGTTAAAGGCCGCGGCAAGCCCGATCTCGAGAATCTGAGAGCGGAGTACGAGCGTTTTCGCGATTTTCTGTCCGTTTCTCCCTACATGGAAAGGGATTTCAAACAATAAATCTAAAGTCTTATAAAAATAAGTAAAAAAGGACTTGAAATTGGATGGGAAATATATAAAATAAAGTCTTTCGATGGATATCTTATTGTCGGAAAAAGCGGCGATATGGTAAAATCAAACATGCCTGCCGCATTTTTTAATCCAGCCCTTTTATGAAAAGGTGAATGCCTTGGGAGTCGAATGGATTGATTTTATCCTTTTTCTTATGCTTTTTGTTTTATTCGTCGTCGTCATTGCCGTAAACAGAATCACGACGACGCATAAAGTGTATTTGGCGTTTCATTTTGTTATGATGTTATGGCCACTGGGGCAGTTCGCCGTTAAGCTGACGGATTTCCCGGGCGTTCAGCTGTTCTTCATCAACTTATCCTTCGTAGCCATGGGGGCGCTCGGCCCCGGATGGTTATTCTTTGTTTTTTTCCTGACGAACAAGGCGACGCAGATGAGGGGCGGGCGGGTTCTGCTGTATATTACGCCTGCGACACTGTGCGTCGCTGCGGCCCTGTGGAATCCGGACAACCTGTTCATGGCCCCGGCCGCGGACAACTATACGGTTCGTGAGTACGGCCCTCTGTTCTGGCTGCTTGTGCTCAGCCAGTTCGCGTACTTTTTTATCGCTCTGCTGAATATGTTCCAAGCGCTGAAAACGGTCACTTCCGTGAATCAGCGCAAGCAGCTTGCAACCGCTTTAATCGGCATGTTCGTGCTGACGGGACTCGGACTTCTCGACGTATTCGTCAACGTCCTGCTGGACGAGTGGCTGCCGGTCGTGCCGGGCTTGCTGTCGCTGGGCATTCTGCTGTCCGACCTCTGCTTCGTCATCGCCATCTACCGGTTCGGCATGCTGGACATTCTGAGCATGGCTCAACGGGACATTTTCGAGCATATGACGACCGGCGTGATCGTGGTGGACGAGAACGGCAAGGTGCTGGAGGTCAACCGCGGGGCGTCTCCCCTCGTTCAAGTAACGAAGGGAGACACGTTCGAGATGGAGAAGTTCCTGGCCCCGCTGCAGGTGCAGGGGGAAGTCTACGAATTTCTGTATCGCTATAATCACCATCCCCACGAGAAGCTGCAGATGGAGTTTTCGCTGCAGGATTCGTCGGGCCGACACGTCTCGATTCAAATTTCGCCCGTCCTGGACAGCAGGAAGACGCTGCTGGGGCGGATCATTACGTTTCACGACGTCTCGGAGCTGCGCAAGCTGGTCGTGGAGATGAACCGCAAGAACGAAGCGCTGCACGAGCGCAATCTGGAGCTGATCACGATCCAGGAAGAGCTGTTTCGCGTCAATCAGAAGCTGGAGCAGATGGCCGTCACCGACGGATTGACCGGGTGCTTCAACCGCAGATATTTAATGCAGCAGTTGGAGCATGAAGTGCTGTTGAACATGAGGTATCAGATTCCGTTCGCCATCTTCCTGTTCGATATCGACCATTTTAAACAAATCAACGACAAATACGGCCATCTCGTCGGCGACGAGGTGCTTCGCAGCACGGCGGACACCGTCCGGTCCATGCTTCGGAGAACCGATATTCTGGCCCGTTACGGGGGAGAGGAATTCACCGTATATTTGCCTCATACGAACCGGGAGCAGGCGGAGCTGCTGGCGGAAAGAATTATGCTGGCCGTCGGAGAAAATCAGGTTGACGCGGGCTCGGAGAAGGTAGGCGTCACGATCAGTATGGGGGTGCTGTCCGAATCCAGCGAAAATCTGAAGTTCGGCGATCCCAAGGAATATTTGCGAGAGGTGTTCTCGAGCGCGGACGCCGCGCTGTACAAGGCGAAGAACGAAGGGCGGAACCGGGTGGTCATGGCTCGCTGAGAGGTGAGACCGTCGGCAAAAAACATATGACGAAAAGCGGTTAAATATGGTACAATCATGCCATCGAGATGGATGACGATAAAGGCAAACTTGCCGAAAGGCAAGGACGCAAAGCTACAGGGTCTAATGTCTTGCGGACGATGACAGCCTGGCTGCCGATAGTCCCCACATGGATGATTCAGGCGAAGCGGGCTGCTCTATATAGAGAGTTGCCTGTTTTTTTTGCATATAGAGAAGCAGACAGGCAGGAGATGGAGGGACGTGGATGGCCTATACTGGAGACAACAGAGTCGCTTTATCCGACAAGGACTTGCTTCCCTTGAACGTGCTGCTGCACTGCCGAACCGTCGTGGAGGGGAAAAATTTCGTCACGACGGGCGTCATGACCTATGTGGAGGGCGAGCTGTTCGAGGTCGAGATTCCGGAGTTCGAGCAGTTCGATCTGGGAGAAACGGTGAAGCTGACCGTATACTCCCCGGCGGGGATTCAGTCCATGTCATCGATTGTGTTCGCGAAATACGAAGGAGCGATCGCGCTTCTGCAGCCCCCCGAGCTGCAAAAGAGATTCAAGGAAAGAAGGGAGCATCCCCGGGTCGAGATCGACGGGAGCGTCAAGAGGGTTCGCGTGCTGAGCGATTCCGGAGAGGGAGCGGACGTCCCGGATGCGGAAAGCCTCAAAATTCACGACATCAGCATATCCGGAATCAGCTTCTCCGGCTCCGACGCCCCGCATTTCGCGTCGAAGTCGAGGTTGAGGGCGACGATCGAGATCGGCATTACGTTCGACTGCGAGCTCGAAATCGTACGCCGCGAGCGTCTGGAGGAATCGATTCTGTGCGGGGCCAGGATGCATGTTGTCGAGCCCGAGATGCTTCGCCCGCTGCGCGCGCTCATTCTGCGTCAGCAGGTACAGAAAAATGCGAATACCCGCCGCAGCGCCGTCAAGAAAAGCTAGCGGAAAAAAGAAGCAGACCCGGCCGGGTCTGCTTTTTGCGCGATTCTGCGTCTAGAGGACGCCGAGGGCATTTTTGCTTGGGCGAGCGTGAATGAGCGGCATATCCCTTCCTCGCCCTTCGCCTCCGTTGGCTTATCCCCCGAACGCGTCGCGGAAAGCTTTCATGAGCTTGGCCCGATCGACGTTCCACAGCTCGGCGATGTCTCCGCTGACTTCCTCGTCCCACCAGTCGGCCAGCTTCTTGCGATTGCTCTTGTTTTCCGCGATCCACATCAGATTGCCGATCACCCGCTTGAAATACAGCTCTTCCGCTTGCCGGACAAGCGGGGAAGGGATGTGCTGCTTTAGCCTTTTGACGGTCCGGTACAGCTCGTTCGAACAAGCCCGGCGAATGCTGCGCGGCGTCGGCAGCGGGGCGGAGTGCTTTTCCTGAAACATTTTCACCGGCTACACCTGCCTCTCTTCCATACCCTATGCGGGAGAAAAAGCGGCGGTCACCGCCAGGCTATTGAATGACGAGGTACCCGACCATCGGGCCGCCCGTTTTCGGATCGGCATGCGTCTGACAGATGATCGTATAAATACCGGCTTCCTTCGGCGTGAAATTGACGACGGTCGTCTTGCCTTTGCTGATGTTGCCCTTGATATCCAAGCCTTCGATGACGAACGGATGGGACTGGCCGTTGATGCCGGTAATCCGCAGTTCGACCGGAACGCCTTTCTTGGCGACGACCGTACCCGGGTAGAACAGGTAAGTCTCGAGCTTCTTGCCGTTATCCGCCGTAGCCGTAAACTCTCCCGTCGTCAGATGCAGCACCTGCTTGCCCGCTTCCTGGCCAGCAGGGGCCATCGCGGGCTTCGATTGCTGCCAGCCGATGTAGGCCCCGGCCAAAATGACGACCGCCGCGATCACGGCGTACAGTTGGATCTTCTTGCGATTAAGGATGACGATCTTATTCATGCCGCGCTCTCTCCTCTTCAACTTTGTCCACCTCTATGTCCACCTCAATGTCCACCTAATCGAAGTTTATGCGGAGGCCCGTCCTCTCATGACAAGCCTGCAACGATTTTACGAGAACGCCGTATAACTGGAAGGAAGCTGCAAGCTTGTGCTAGAATGAAAGACGGCTTCGAGACGAGGATCGGAATCCATGGGGAGAAGGCGGGTTGCAAAACAATGATGGATACGCTGCACGAATGGTTGTCGCAATTGGTGGCCTGGATTGAAAGTTTGGGCTACTGGGGCATTATTATCGGATTGGCGATCGAGGTCATTCCCAGCGAAATCGTACTGGGCTACGGCGGATATCTTGTGCATCAGGGAATTATTTCTTTCCCGGTTGCCGTCATCTGCGGGACGATCGGAGCGATGCTGCAGCAGTGGCTGCTGTACGCGATCGGCCGTTACGGGGGAAGGCCGTTTCTGAACAAGTTCGGCAAATATCTGCATTTGAAGTCCAAGCATATCGATATTGCGGAAAAATGGTTCGAGAAATACGGGCCGATTATCGTATTTACGGGGCGGTTCGTGCCGGTCATGCGCCAGGTCGTATCGATTCCGGCAGGGATGGCCCGCATGAATCTGTGGAAGTTCACTTGGCTTACCGTTCTGGCTTCCATCCCGTGGTCGATTCTGTTCGTATGGCTGGGGGCTTCTCTCGGAGAGAACTGGGAGAAGATCGACGAGAAGGCGGCGCCTTACGTCCAGCCGGTTATCCTGATCGCGATCGCGCTGCTGGTCGTCTTTTTCCTGGTCCAATATTTGCGTAAAAGAGGCAAAAGCATCTAAAATAAAAGCAAAGCGGAACGAGAGAGGAGCTTGGCCAAATGAGCCAGTTGATCGCCAGCAAGTTACATAAGGGGCTGTCCCCCGAGCAGTTCATCGAAGGAATGACGAAAAACCGGGAGAACTTCGAATCCTGGCTGAACCGGTTCGAGTGGCATAGCGAGGAGCTGGAAGAGTTTTACGAGTCGCTTAACAACCGGGACGACTTGCGCTGCATGATTCTGGCCGCGGATTGGTGCGGCGACGTCGTGCGCAACGTGCCGGTCGTCTTCAAGGCGATGGAGAAAGCCGGCATATCGACGGAAGTGCTGATCATGGAGGAACATCTCGACCTGATGGATCAGCATCTGACGATGGGCGGACGGGCGATTCCCGTCGTGCTGTTCATCGATACGGGCGGCCATCTGCTCGGCAAATGGGGCGCCCGTCCGAAATACGTGCAAGAGGTCATGAACGTGTTCAAGGCGGAAAATCCGGATCGCGAAGCGCCGGACTACCAGGAGAAGCTTGCCGAGGCGAGAAAGGAAATCGGCCGCCGCTACGGGGAAGACACGGCCTATCAGAAAGTCATTTTGGAGGAAATCCGCGACATTCTGTCCGGAGTGTGAGGACGGCTGATTGATGCTGACTTTTCAAAGATACGCGCTTGGTGCGCTGCAGACGAACGCTTACGTTGTCGTTAACGAGGATAGAACCCGCGCGGTAGTCATCGACCCCGGCACGGCGGACAGGGCGCTGATGCGCAAGCTGGACGGCCTGAAGGTCGAGGCGATCCTGCTGACGCACGCCCATTTCGACCATATCGGCGGGGTGGATCAGCTGCGCAAAAAATACGGCTGCCCGGTCTACCTGCATCCCGCCGAGCAGGATTGGCTGACCGACGCGGGGAAAAACGGCTCGGCGCGCTGGGCCGACATCACTCCGCCGATTACGACGGAGCCGGCCGAGCACGGGCTGGAGGACGGTCAGGAGCTGGAGCTGATCGGCGAGACGTTCCGGGTGAAGCATACGCCGGGACATTCTCCGGGCAGCGTCAGCTTCATGGTAGGCGACTTGCTGTTCGCGGGAGATGCGCTGTTCCGGCGTTCCGTCGGACGGACCGATCTGCCGGGAGGCAGCCAGGAGCAATTATCCCGTTCGATCAGGGAGAAGCTGTACACGCTGCCCGAAGATACGCTCGTTCTGCCGGGGCACGGACCGGAGACGACGATCGGGGAAGAGCGGCGCGAAAATCCCTATGTGCGCTAATTGGGGAGAATGCTAGAAATTGTTATAAAAGGTCTTTACAAGAGGGGCTGGAATTTGTTATAGTGAGCCTAGTCAAGTCATATCGTTGAAGATCTTACGCTGCGAAGAACGCATGCGATGGAGGTAACCCTCTATCCTTGCGTTCTTTTTTATTTTCCGGAAAAGAGGTGCTGGAGTGAACAGGAAAAAACAAGTCGCGATCAGCTTGACGGCGGCCGTCCTGTCGGGAGTGCTCGTCTATGGCGTCTATTTGCTGCAGCTGAGGCAGATCGAGCTTCAGGAGATGACGTCTGTTGTCGTGCCGAAGCAGTTCATCCCGACGGGCACGAGGCTGGAGGAAGCGCATCTCACCTTAATGGACATGCCATTGTCCGCGCTGTCGCCGGACATGATCACCGACCTGTCGGAGGCGATCGGCCTGGAGACGTCGATGGCGCTCGGCGGACGAGAGCCGCTGCTGCGCTGGAAGGTGGACAAGTACCGGCTGCTGCCCAAGTCCGGGCAATCGACGTTCCAGATTCCGAGGGAGTATGTCAAGTCGATCTCCAGCGGCATCCGGGCGGGCGACGAAGTGGTCGTGTACGTATCGGACGAAGCGACGGAGTCCCGCAGACTGTTTCCCGAATCGGTCTCGGTTGCAGGGGTGAAGACGGCGGCGAATCTGGAGATCGACAATCCCAAAAATTCGAATCTGCTTTCGATGGCGAGCGGCGACAAGGAGGGCATGTACGCTTCCCGGCGCGACGCCAACGGCACGATCGACGCGATCAATTTGAATTTGACGGAGGCGCAATGGCTGGAGCTCGACTCCGCCTGCAAGAACGGCATGGCGAAGCTCGTAATCGCCTTCCAGGCGTCGTCGATTCGGGAGGAGGATATCCCATGAGCGGCAGTCTGGCAGCTTTCGCGGGCTCTACGCCGAATATCGGCACCTCCCTGACGGCGTTCGGCACCGCCTATCGCATCGCCGCACTGACCGGACGAAAGGTCGGCTTCCTCTGCCTGAATCTGAAGAGCGCGAAGACGCATCTATACTTGGGCGTCGACAAGCCGGACGTCACGCTGGACGGCGTAAGGCCGGAGCTTCGAGCGGGAACGCTGACCGGCGAGAAGCTGAGGCGGTACGCCTTCCGGCCGTCCAAGCCGGGCGGGCTGCACGTCCTGTTCGGCAACTTGTCGAGGGAGCGGGCGGAGTATTACGAGCCGGAGGATATGCGGCGGCTGCTCGAGGCGTCCCGCGAGGCGTTCGATCTGACGATCGCCGACGTCAGCGCGTATTGGGACAACGCGGCGACGATCTGCGCCATGCGCGAGGCGGACGAGCGATTTCTCGTGACGACCGGGCATCTCACCCATTTTCAAGAAGACGTTCATCGCTGGACCGGACAGGTCGGCTCGCAATTCGGAATGAGCCCGGAGCAATTTCAACTGGTGCTGCTCCAGGGCAATCATCGATCGACAGGAGGATTTGGAATGAAGGAAATACGGAAGGAAACCGGGTGCTCGGAGTTCGCCGAGCTTAAGCTGCTGGAGAGCGTGCATCTGCAATTGGACAGCGGGAGGCTCGACGAATGGCTGGCCGCGGAGGAGAGGAACGCCGCGGCGTTCGATGCCGTCGCCGGTCCGCTGCTTCACCGGCTGAACTGGTCGCAGCGGCTGCAGAAAACCGACAGACCCTGGATGCGAAGGCTGCTCATGCACAGGAGGAGGAAAACGTGAGCGCCGAGCCTCGAAGCAAGCGCTTCTCGCCTGCCGCCTATGCGGCGGAGCTGCAGGTCGATCCTGCCGTCGCCGCTTCGCCAGAGGGCAGGGATCTCAGCGAGGGAATGAATCGGCTGCGCGCGTACACCGAGGAAGTGCGGCAGATGCTCTCGACGCCGAGAGGCTGGAGCGAGGAGGAGCGCAGGCAGTATGCGGAGAAGCTGAACCGGGCGATTATCGGATTTCCCCAGGAGCGTGCGGAGATGCTGGCGATCATCTCCGATTGGATCATACGGAAGCGGCTGCAGCACGTCTCGTTCGGAAGTCTGCCCTATCCGACGCTGGCGGAAGCGTTGTTCGCGGAGGTGATCGGAATGAACGTTCTGGAGCTGGTGCTTCGCAACCGCGAGGGACTGGAGGAGGTTCAGGTCGTCGGTACCCGCATCTTCGAAGTGCGGGACGGCCGGGCGACGGCTTCCCCCTACCGGTTCCAGGAGGCGAGCGAGGTCGAGAGAATCCAGCAGAACCTCGTGCTGTTCAACAACGACCGGATCAATCCGCGCAAGCGTTGGGCCGAGGTGCTGCTGCTCGACGGCTCTCGCGTTACGCTTACCGGCTTCGGATTTACCGCGCAGCCGACGCTGACGATCCGGCTGTACACGGTGAAGAAGTTCAGTCTGGACACGCTGTGCCGGCCGGAGTACGGCACGATGGACGAGCGTGTCAAGGAGCTGCTGCTGATCATCGTAAAAAGCCGCTTCAACATGGTCGTGATCGGCGCGACGAATACGGGCAAGACCCATCTGATTAAAGCGCTGATCGCGGCTATGCCGAATGAAGAGCGGATCGTGACGATCGAAGGGAGATTCGAGCTGATGCTCGGACGGGATTTCCCGGAGAAGAACGTCGTCGAGTACGAGGCGGAGGAGGACGATCCGCTGCACGGACCCCGCCAGGCGTTCAAGCTGGCGCTGAGACAGTCTCCGCAGCGGATCTGTCATGCGGAGATTCGCGACGAGGATGCTAATATCTACGTTCGCGCCTGCACGCGCGGTCACGAAGGCAGCATCACCTCGGTTCACGCCAGCGGACTGGAGGACGTTCCCGATACGATTACGGATATGTGCATGCTGGATGGCAGAGGGATGAACCCGATATCGATGACCCGCAGAATCGCCGAGCACGTCACGCATATCGGGTTCGAGATGCGAATGATCGACGGCGTTCGCCGGCTCGTCCGCGTCGGGGAATTCGAATGGCGGGACGGGGCGGCGCGCGTTAGAGATCTCGTTCGCTACGAGGAAGGAGAAGGACGCTGGACGTTTCCGGAAGGCTTCTCTCCGAAGGCTCTTCGCAAAATCCAGAGAGCCGATCCCGAAGGGTACCGCAGGTTCGTCGAGGGAATCCGGGAGGGGGAGACGCCGTGATCCGGCTGGCCGTGCTTGCGCTTGCCGCCCTGTTGTTCCTGCTTGTCTCGACCAGCGTGTACTTCGGCTTAATGGCGTGGTGGAGCGGTCAATCCCGCAAGCGCCGTCTGCGCGGGGGCCGAGAAGGACGAAGCGTCGAGACGGTGTCCGCGCCGCGTTCCGGACGTTGGAGCAGGCCGTATCTTCACGTGTCGGACTTGCTGCTGGCTTTAGGCTGGCGCTTGAAGCCGGCCGGATTTGCCGCCTGCTCTCTGGGGATGGGGCTGATCGGCGTCGTCGTCGGCGCAGCTGTGTTCCAGTCCGTGCGCTCCGTGCTGACGCTGCTGCTGATGTTAAGCTGCATGCCGTATTTGGCGCTGAGGATGTCACTGATCAACCGCCAGATGTCGACCCGCCTGGAGTTCCTGCCTGCTGTCGAGTTGTTCTACCAGAGCTATCTCGTCACCGGCTGCCGGCATATCCGAATTGCCCTGCAGAAGACGGTGGAGGAACGAAGGCTGCCGGGGGAAGTGCAGGCGGTGTTCGACCAGCTCTACCGGAACCTGTCGGTCAAAGGGGACGACGAGGGCAGCCTGAGGCGCTTCTCTCTATCCTTCGGCAACATGTGGGCGGAGTATTTCGGCAACATTCTGAAGATTGCGCTGGAGGAAGGCAACAATGTCTCCGACAATCTGCAGGAGCTGATCTCCGATATGCGCAAAGCCCAACTGGCCAACCAGGTGGAGCGGCATCGGATGCTCGAGATCCGATTGGCGAACTATACGCCGGTGCTGTTTCTGGCCGTCTTCATGGGCGTGAACTTCAAGCTGAACCCTGCGGGCAGCTACCAGTATTACATCGTTGACGCCGGGGGGAGGGAAATGCTGCTTAACGCCGTGCTCTTGCTGTTCGGATCTTTTATGATGGGCCTGTATCTATCCAGAAGGAAACTATAAGGAAAGGGGACGCAAGCGATGTCGGAGTGGATGCGGTCGCTGACGTTCGGGCTAAGCTGGCTCCTGCAGTTCTCGCTGCTGTTCGCCGGTCTCTACGCGGCCGTGGGGGCGATCTTCGCCCCTCGAAATCGTTGGCGCATTCACCTGAAAGGGTGGCGCAAGCGCCGCGCTCCCCGATGGTGGTACCGCATCTGGCGCGTCGATCGGGAGAGCGTCGCCCTGCAGGAGAGAAGAGTGCTGCTGGCCGGGTGCGGCATCCGGTATGCGCCGGAGTCGTATTTGGCGCTCCGCCGAAGCTTGCTGACGGCGATGCCCGCAGCGGGACTGGCGCTGTATGCGCTGCAGGCTTGCGGGGCGCTGTCTCCGCTGACCGGCTGGAACGGGATTTTCGCGCTCGGAGTTGCGGCGGCCGCTCTGTCGCTCGACCGATCGGCGCTTCAATCGATCCGGCGTCACCGCACGGACCGGATTCGCCGCGAGATCGTCGCCGTGATCAGCCAGCTGCTGTACTACACCGGATCGCGGATGCACCTGCACGGGAAGCTGATGAAGTGCTTGTCCTTAACCCGCCATATCCGTCAGGAGATGGCGCTGCTGCTCAACGAATGGTACCACGACGCGGACGCCGCCCTTCGGCGGTTCAAGGAGCGCCTCGGCACGGACGAAGCCTACGGCTTCGCGGAGAGCCTCCGGTCGCTCCGGCTGAACGAAAGCGATGAAATCTATGCGTTGATGAGAGAGATCGTAAGAGATTATAAAGCCCAGATCGAGCTGTCCAGGCAAAGCCGCAAGGAGACGACGTCCTACCTGCTGTTCGTGCTTGCCGGCATCCCGATTCTGTATACGTTCCAGGTATTTCTGCACCCCTGGGTGCAGGAAGCGGCCAAGCTGTTCGACGCGTTGAATCCATAGAGAGGGAGGTGCCGGTATGCGGAACATTCTGATTACGGTCATGATGCTAATCGTGGTGGCGCTGATGTTCAATTCGATTATCGCTCAAGACAATACGGGGACGAAGGCACGAATCGAGAAGCACGGAGATACGGCCAACACGACGCTCGGCAATCTGCAGCCCTGAAGACGCGCCAAAATGTCGACCGCTTCGGAGTTCGGAGGGAGGATTCGAAATGAGACAGTTGCTGATGACGATGCTGTTGATCGCGACGGTCGTGCTGCTGTATACGTCTTTCGCTCAGGGCGAGGACGGTGCGAATGCGCGAATCGCCGTCTCCGGCAGCAGAATGGCGGATCATCTGTCGCGTATTAGCCCATGAAGCAATTGCTGGTCTTTTTGCTGTTCGCCGCCTTGTTTTGCTGGCTGATGTTCTCTCCGATCTACAAGCATGTGCTCGTTATTCGCCAAGCGCTGCTGCAGCAGGAAGTCGACTACATGCTGGAGATTGGGGCAAGCGGCAGATACGGGTATATCGACGGAGGGATGATCGAGGAGTCGCGCAGCCGGCTGGCCCAATACGGGTTCTCTCCGTCTCTTCTGGAATACGAGATCCATACGACTTCGGGGGCGGACGGCGGCAATCCGGCGAGCCCGCTGCCGAGAGGCACCGGACTTCGGCTGCGCATCGCTTACCCGTACGAAAATCTGCTCGATATCGACCGGCTGATCGGCGTCGCTCCTCTTTCGCAGGATGCGCGCATCTCCGGGCGGGGCATGAAGATGAGCGAATACGTTCCCGACTGAGCGAGCGTCGGGGACGGCTGCGGAAGGAGACGCGCCGGAATGGCCAAGCTGGTATTCAGCGTGTTGATGATCGTCGTGTGGTGGATGCTTCACGCCCTTCAGATCGACGAGGAGGCGGCCATGCGGACGGTTCACGAAGCGAAGCGGGCCGTCAATCGCGCGGCGCACGCTGCGGCTCAGCAAGTCGATCGAGAGAAGCTGGAGATGGGAATCGTCTCTATCGACGAGAATCTGGCACGAGAAGCGGCTTTCTTGTATCTGAGCCACAATCTGGCTTTGAACGAATGGCTGGAGCCTCTGCCGGGGAGCTTTCTTCGGGACTCCGTCGAGGTGAGGGCATTCGAGATTATTAATGAAGAGGCAAGCTTCCCGTATACGTATCGCCATCCGCAATACGATTACGAAGTGAAGCTGGATCGTCCGGGCGTCGTATTGATCGCGCATGTGAAATATCCGCGCCTGTTCCGGGTGCTGGCGCCGGTCGAATGGGAGCTGAAGGGCGCTGCGGAGCTTGTGTTCTAGCGTCGGCGCTCTCGCTGCCGTCGTGGCTTCCTCAAGGTCGTCGGGCGGACGTCTCCGGTTGACGGTCGATCTCATCTTTGCTGTAATGAGAGAGAATGGAAGAGGAGTCCGATCGGAAGGGGATGGCGAGATGAACGCATTACCGCCAGAGAACGAGTGGTCCGTGCGCGTCGGCAGGCTGCAGACGAAGCTTGCGGCAGCCGGAATGGCCGGCTGCCTGATTACGCAAAATGTCGGCATTTATTACTTTACGGGTTCGATGCAGGCGGGGTACGTCTTCGTGCCGGATGCGGGCGAGCCGACTTATTACGTCAGAAGGAGCTTCGTGCGCGCCTTGAAGGAGTCGCGGATCAGAACGGAGGAGCTGCGGTCGTTCCGCTTGTTCGGCGAGCAGCTTCGGGCGGACTACCCGGCCTGCTTCACGGCGGGGGAGGCCGGCGAAGTCCCGCGCATAGGCTCCGACCTCGACGTGATGCCCGCCCAGCTCTACCTGAAGCTTGGCGATGTCATTCCCGGAGCCCGAATCGCGGACGCGTCGGCGATTCTCAGACAGGTGCGCAGCGTGAAGTCCGAATACGAGATCGGGCGCATCTCCACGGCTGCCGAGGCTGTCGCAGCCGCCCTGGAAGAAGGCTTGGCGTCGCTCAAGCCGGGCATGACGGAGCTGGAGCTGATGGCCGTTATCGAGCATGGCACTCGCAGCAGAGGCCATATCGGTCTGATGCGCATGCGCGGCTACAATCAGGAGATTATGACCGGCATCGTATCCGCCGGGGAAGCTGCGGCGGAACCGTCCTATTTCGACGGCCCTGCCGGGGGCAGGGGCCTTTCTCCGGCGTCTCCGAAGAGCGTCAGCCTCCGGCCGATCGGCCGGGACGAACCGATTCTGCTCGATCTCGGCTGCTGCATCGACGGATACGTCATCGACCAGACCCGCACCGCGGTCATCGGAACGATGGAACCGGAGCTCGAGGCGGCTTACCGTCTGTCGGAGTCGATCATTCGCGCCGCCGAGCAGCTGCTTCGTCCGGGGACGACGCCTGAGCAGATTTACATCCGGGCGCTCGACATGGCCGCGGAAGCGGGGCTCTCCGGTCATTTCATGGGCTTCGGCAAAGACCAGGTCAAGTTTCTCGGCCACGGCATCGGCCTGGAGATCGACGAGTGGCCCGTGCTGGCCAGAGGCTTCAGCGAGCCGCTAGAGCCGGGCATGACGCTGGCCGTGGAGCCCAAGTTCACGTTTCCCGGACGAGGCGTCGTCGGCATCGAGAACACGTATCTCGTCACGGAAGACGGCTTCCGCACGCTGACGAAGTCGCCCGAGAAGCTGTACGTGCTGTAGCTTTTGCCGCTCTCTCCAATAACAGCATTTGCATATAATCCTACTTTTCTAGTAGGATAGTAGTATTCCGGGAGATTAGGGGAGGGGATCGGCATGCTGCAACTGGGGGAAAGAATCGTCATCGTAGATGACCGGTTTGAGCAGAATTTGCCTGTGGGCGAATATGGCTATATCATCGCCTATGACCGCAATAACGACAGCGCATTCGATTATATTATTCGCGTGCCTAAAGCCAATAGACAATTTTACGTGCCGGGATCGGATATCGAGCTGGAGAGAACGCTGCTGGAGCTGGAGGCCGAACGGATCGAGAAGGAAGCGCTGATCGACTTCGCCTTGGTGACCCGCAACGAAGAGCTGTTCAAAAGGATCATGAACGGCGGCCAGGCAGACGAAGGCGCGGCCGACGATTCGAGCAAGGACGTGCTCAGCCGCGAGGAGTTCATTCGCCAGGTGAATCTGAAGGCCTGGATTTAAACGCTAAACGCAGCATACAAAGAACATCGGACGAAGCGGCCTTGGGCCGGCGAAGTCCGATGTTTTTTTGACATGTTTATCCGATCGGGGCCGGCGTCAACGGCGGAACCGGAACTGCCCGGCCGAACAGGAAGCCCTGGTACAGCGGGACGCCGGCTCGTTTTAAGTAGGCCCACTCTTCGGAGCGCTCCACGCCTTCCGCCAGCACAACCCCGCGAAAGCGGGATACCCGGTTGAGCAGATCGTCGATATAGCGCTGCTTTACGGGATCCTCATCGCATCGGCTGACCCACTTTCGATCGATTTTGACATAGTCGGGCCGGAGCCGTTCGACTGCGTCGATCGTCGCGTAGCCTGTTCCGGCGTCGTCCAGCGCCAGCCGCACGCCCTCTCTCCGATAAAGGTCGAATACGGAGGACAGCGCCGGGTCGTCGAGCGGCTCCGACTCCATCACCTCGAAGACGCAGTCTTCGGGATCGGTTCCCGTTTCCTTGATCGCGTCGAACGTGCACCGAAGGCAGGATTCCGGCCTGTACAAGGACGAGGGCAGGAAGTTGACGAACCGCTTCGTTCCTCGAGGCAGATGAGCCGCGCCCATGCGTATGGCCAGCTGTCTGGCCGCCCGGTCGAGGAAGGAATGCTGGCCGATTCGCCTAGCCGTCTCGAACAGCTCCGCAGGGCGGAAGGGCGCCTGTTCCGGCAGCGGGCGCGTCAGAAATTCGTATCCGGCGATTTCCCTGCCGGACTTCACGATCGGCTGCATATAGACCGTGAAATGACGATGCAGAATATAATCCGGCAAGGTTACGCCTCCGATATCGCCGAACAGCTCGGCAAGCGGGAACCAGGCGCTGTCTCCCGGGTCGTCTGTTTCCGGAAGGTCGGTTGCCGGATGGCCGGTTCCCGGCTCGTCCTCCGCTTCCCTATCGGGAGAAAACCGAATTCTGCACCGCACGGCGCCGGCGTCCCCGGAAGGAAGCCGGCGCTGAAGCCTGCTCATCAGCCGCAGCAGCTGTCCGTTCTCCAGATAGCGCATCGCAAGCGGCGGACAGGCTTCGTCCGGGGCCGCAAGCTCGCCGATCGTTCGCTGCAAAGCTTCGCGCAGATCGGGCTCTTCCGCCGCGAATTCGACGAGTCCGGCATCCCGCAGAGGCGCGGAGGACGAAGCCCGGTGGTAGCGAGACATAGCCGTTCCTCCTTCCATTGAGTTCCCTTAGTTTGTCCGATATAATGAAAAGAATGAGCGGAAATGCGGAAATAAGGAGGTTGTGTTCAAAATGAGCATTACGATCAAAGACGTCGAGCATGTCGCCAATCTGGCTCGCCTCGACCTGTCCGATGCGGAGAAGGAGCAGTTCGCGGATCAGCTTAGCGCGATTCTTAAATATGCCGAGAAGCTGAATCAGCTGGACACGGAAGGCATCGAACCGACCAGCCATGTGCTGCCTCTGGCCAACGTGATGAGAGAGGACGAAGTCAGAGACTCCTGGCCGGTCGAGAAGGTGCTGCTTAACGCTCCCGAAGACGAGGACGGCCAGTTCAAGGTGCCTGCGGTGCTGGAATAAAGACGAGGAGGAGCAAATAGCATGTCGGTTTTCGACCTAAGACTTTCCGAATTACATAATCGCCTTCAAAATAAACAATTATCCGTGTCGGAGCTTGTCGAGCATTCTTTCAAAAGAATCCGCGAGACGGACGAAGAGATTGGCGCGTTCCTGACGCTGGACGAGGAGGGCGCCAGCCAGCAGGCTCGCGCTCTGGACGAGCAGCTGGCGAGCGGCGGAGACCGGGGACTGCTGTTCGGCGTTCCCGCCGGCATCAAGGACAACATCGTGACGGAAGGCTTGCGCACGACTTGCGGCAGCAGGTTCCTGGACAACCACAACCCGATCTACGACGCGACGGTCGTCGCCAAGCTGCGTTCGGCTCAGTCGGTCACGATCGGCAAGCTGAACATGGACGAATTCGCGATGGGCGGCTCTAACGAGAACTCCGCTTACCGCGTCGTCCGCAACCCGTGGAATCCGGAACGCGTTCCCGGCGGTTCCAGCGGCGGTTCGGCGGCATCGGTCGCAGCCGGTCAAGTCTATTTCTCGCTCGGCTCCGACACCGGGGGCTCGATTCGTCAGCCTGCGGCTTACTGCGGCGTTGTCGGATTAAAGCCGACATACGGTCTCGTCTCGCGATTCGGCCTGGTGGCGTTCGCCTCCTCTCTGGATCAGATCGGACCGATTACGAAAAACGTGGAGGATTCCGCCTACGTTCTGCAGGCGATCGCCGGTCACGATGACCGGGATTCGACGTCTGCCGACGTGAGCGTTCCCGACTATTTGTCCGCGCTAACCGGCGACGTCAAAGGGCTGCGAATCGGCGTGCCGAAGGAATATCTCGGCCAAGGCGTCGATCCTCAAGTCAAGGAACGGGTGCTGGAAGCGCTGAAGGTGTTCGAGTCGCTCGGCGCCTTCTGGGAGGAGATCTCGCTTCCGCATACGGAATACGCCGTCGCGACGTATTATTTGCTCGCTTCCTCGGAGGCTTCCTCCAATTTGGCCCGGTTCGACGGCGTTCGCTACGGCGTGCGCGCCGACAATCCGGCCAATCTGCTCGATCTGTATCGCCGCTCCCGCAGCGAGGGCTTCGGCCCGGAAGTGAAAAGAAGAATTATGTTAGGTACCTATGCGCTGAGCTCGGGCTATTATGACGCTTATTATAAGAAAGCCCAGCAGGTTCGCACTTTAATCAAGCGGGATTTCGACCAGGCGTTCGAGAAATACGATCTGATTATCGGGCCTACTGCGCCTACGACCGCGTTTAAGCTGGGCGAACAGGTGAACGATCCGCTTACGATGTATTTGAACGATATTTGCACGATTCCCGTCAGCTTGGCGGGAGTGCCGGCGATCAGCGTTCCGTGCGGATTAGCAGAAGGGCTGCCGGTCGGGCTGCAAATGATCGGCAAGCCGTTCGACGAGTCGACGGTTCTGCGCGCCGCGCACGCATACGAAAGCCAAGCCGGGTTCCGCGATCTGCGTCCGGCGCTGTCTTAGGAGGGTCTCAACTCATGTCTAAATACGAAACGGTCATCGGCCTTGAGGTGCATGTCGAGCTGCATACGAAATCGAAAATATTTTGCGGCTGCTCGACCTCCTTCGGAGCGCCGCCGAATTCGCATACTTGCCCGGTCTGCCTGGGCCATCCCGGCGTGCTTCCGGTGCTTAACCGCCAAGCGGTGGAATACGCGATGAAGGCGGCGATGGCGATTAACTGCGAAATCGCGGAATGGTGCAAATTCGACCGGAAAAACTATTTCTACCCCGATTCGCCGAAGGCTTATCAGATTTCGCAGTACGACCAGCCCATCGGCAAGAACGGCTGGATCGATATCGAGGTTAACGGCCGGACGAAGCGGATCGGCATCACGCGCCTTCATCTCGAAGAGGACGCCGGCAAGCTGACCCATATCGACGGGGGACTCGGGTCTCTCGTCGATCTGAACCGCGTCGGCACGCCGCTGGTCGAAATCGTATCCGAGCCGGACATTCGCTCGCCCGAAGAAGCGAAGGCTTATCTGGAAAAGCTGCGGGCGATTATGCAATACTGCGACGTCTCCGACGTCAAGATGGAGGAAGGCAGCCTGCGCTGCGACGCCAATATCAGCATCCGCCCGTACGGGCAGGAGAAGTTCGGGACACGCGCAGAGCTGAAAAACATGAATTCCTTCCGCGGCGTTCAGCGCGGACTGGAATACGAGGAGTTGCGTCAGGCCGATATTCTGGACGGCGGCGGCGAAGTCGTGCAGGAAACGCGGCGCTGGGACGAGAGCCAAGGCAAAACGTTCAGCATGCGAGGCAAGGAGGAAGCTCACGATTATCGCTACTTCCCTGATCCGGATCTCGTCAGACTGCATATCGACGACGAGTGGAAGGCTCGCGTGCGCGCTTCGATTCCGGAGCTTCCGGATGCGCGTCAGGCGCGGTATGTCGAACAGTATGGCCTGCCTTCCTACGATGCCGGCGTATTGACCGCCTCCAAGAAGCTGGCCGACTTTTTCGAAGAAAGCCTGAAGCATACGAGCGACGCCAAGGCATCGGCCAACTGGATCATGGGCGACCTGCTCGGCTACTTAAACGCGAACAATCTGGAGCTGGACGCCGTCCAGATTACAGGTCAAGGCTTGGGAGAGATGATCCAGCTGATCGAGAAGGGCACGATCAGCACGAAGATTGCCAAAACCGTGTTTAAAGGCATGCTGGAGACGGGCAAAGCTCCGCAGACGATCGTCGAGGAGCAAGGGCTGGTACAGATTAGCGACGAGGGCGCGATTCTGGCGATCGTAGACGCGGTCATCGCCGCCAATCCGCAATCGGTGGAAGATTTCCGCGGAGGCAAGGAAAAGGCGATCGGCTTCCTCGTCGGCCAGATTATGAAGGAGACGAAGGGCAAGGCCAATCCGGGCCTTGTCAATAAGCTGCTGATCGATCGGCTGAAGGGCTGACCGACAGGCGACGGCAACCCCCCTGGCGGGGCTTGCCGTTTTTTCGATATTGAACGCACAGGCCAAAATCCGCGAACCTTGTCCGGATGACGCCGAAGCAGCTTGGCTTAAGGAAGCAAGGAGTGTATCGTCATGGAGATTGTGCCGCTGGATATTCGGCTTCAAGAGACGGCGGAGGAAGTGTGGTCGCTGCAGCATCCCGCTTACCGGACGGAGGCTGCGCTGATCGGCGTGGCGGATTTGCCGCCCCTGCAGGATACGATTCAGTCGCTGCAAAGCTGCGGAGAAAGCTTCCTCGGTTGCAGAAACGGCGAGGGCGAGCTGGTGGGCGCCGTATCGTATGAAAGCGAGGGGGCCGGGCGATTCGGCATCTGCCGGATGATGGTTCATCCCGACTGTATGCGCCAAGGAATCGGCAGCAGGCTGCTCGACGTTTTGCTGGCTTCGGAGCCGGGCGCGACAGTCTGGGAAGTGACGGCCGAAGTTCGCAATTTCCCCGCGCTGAGGCTGTACGAGAAGTATGGCTTCCAGCCGGTCGAGACGATCAGGCCGATTCCGGGGATTGAAATGATTCGCCTAGAACGGCGGCGCAATGGCGAGACGGGACGGTCTCCTTCTCCGACCTAAGCCTAGGTTGCTCCCCGTCCGAATGCCGTTGTTGGGCTAATCGAGAGCGTGCTACAATGGGGCGAACAAGCCGAATGTGCGGCAAGCCTAGCATCGTTCGCGGCGATAAAGTGCGGATCGTCTGCAGAACGACAAAGTCGGAGGGATCAGTTTATGAAACAACCGGAAAATTGGCATCGAGACGGAGGATACCCGCTGCCTCCTTCACCGGATGCGCCGAGAGCGGACGATGCTGCGGCTCGGCAGAGGCACTGGCCTCCCGGCTATCGGGAGCCGGTGACTTTCTCGGAACCGGCAGCAAGAGTCCGCAGGAAGAAAAAATGGGTTGCGGGGATGTTGGCTTTTATAATTCCGGGCACCGGGCATATGTATTTAGGGTTAATGATGAAGGGCATCACCCTGATGATGCTAATTGCTCTGGACATTACGGCCATCGTGCACGTTTCTTCCGGTTCAAGCACGTTGCCCGTCGTGCTGCTTTCGCTGCTGCTTCCCATTATTTATTTTTACAACCTGTTCGACGCGATTCAAAGCACGGATGCGGTTAACGATCGGACGCACCCGCAGCTGTACGGTTATCGGGCCGGGTGGGGGCAGGGGCCGGCTTCGAGTCCGGCTCCGTACCCGGCCTCGGACAACTGGGAGCAAGCTTCCCCTCATGCGGCCGTTCCGCCGCAGGGGCATGGATCGGCGCAGCCCCATGGTCCGGCGCAGTTGCCGCCACAGCCGCAGCCAACCGGTCGAAATTTGCCGCCGGTCGGCATTATGATCATCGCCGGAGCGGGAGTGTTGATCCTGCTTATGTCCGGTTCCGGATGGACGAACTGGTTGTTTCATTCTGCCGGTTCCGTATTCGGAGCGATTGTTTTGATTGGGGCCGGCATCGGCTTCTGGTTCTGGGAGAACCGGGGGCAGAAAGGCAGCAGAACCTGAACCGGCAGTCATGACGGCGAGCGCCTTGAAGTTGCGGGGGAGGTTTCTTCCATTGACAATGACCGAATGCGAAACGTAGAATAAGTTATAACGCGCATCCGTACGCATATGTTAGAGGAAAGGCTGTGAGAGCATGGAATCCAAGGTTGAGCTTGCCGTGGACCAGCTCAAATCCGGAGGCATCCGGATGACCCCGCAACGATACGCCATTTTGCAATATTTGATGGAATCTTATTCCCATCCGACGGCGGACGATATTTTTCGAGCGCTTTCGCCGCAGTATCCGAGCCTGAGCGTAGCCACCGTCTATAATAACCTGAAGCTGTTCGTAGATGCGGGACTCGTCAGAGAATTGACCTATGGAGACGATTCCAGCCGCTTCGACGCCGATATGTCGGATCATTATCACGTGACCTGCACGAGCTGCGGAACGATCGTCGATATCGATTATCCGCCCGTTAAGGAAGTAGAGCAGGCCGCGGCTGCGATGACGGGCTTCAGCGTCCTCGGTCACCGGCTGGAGATCTACGGTCTGTGCCCGACCTGCAAAGGTATGCATTCTTAATCGATCAGAGCGACAACAAGCACGCGGGGCGAATGACCGGCGTGCTTTTTATTTTGTGCGCCCGGGCATTCGAGCAACCTGACGAGTGTCTGAATCGTCTGTTAGTAGGACAAGGGGGCAACCAGTCTAGCAGAAACGGAGTTGACAAGGCATTGAATAACGAATTTGCCTCCAGACGGAAGCGTTCCAAAAAGCGGTCCGGAAGGTGGCAGTTGCTGTTACTGCTCTTCGTTGCGGCGGCGGGAGCCGCGATGTGGTGGAAATTATCCCATTCGGCGAATACGGACTATGTCGTCCCGGAGTATGTCGGGCACCCGCACCCGATCATGATCCGGGGAGAGTGGACGCAGCATAACGCCCAGGGCAGCGAGGACGGGCTGCTTCTTCCGATTGAGGTCGCTTCGCGTTTGCTGGGCGACGGCGTTCGCTACGAGGAGAAGACCGAGAGCATTATTCTGACGACGAATACGAAGGTGATGCATTTTAAGACCGGCGAGCTGGATGCGACGCTTAATCGCAAGCCCGTCTCGCTTCGATTCGCTGCCGAGATGATCGACGACAACTTATATTTGCCCGTAGCTCCGCTTACGGAGCTGTTCGGAATCCGGGTCGATATCGGCGATTCCACCGGGATCGTCACGCTTTACGAGCCCGGAGAGGAAGTTCAACATGCGAATGTTTCTCTTAAAAAGGAAAAAGGAATCCGGCTCCGGGAAGGGCCTGCCCTATCCTACCCGATCGTCGAAGACTTGGCTGCCGGGAATGGAGTTCGCGTTCTGGAACAGTCGGAGGAAGCGTGGTACAAGGTTCAGTCCTCTTCCGGACACGTCGGCTACGTTGCCGGGAAGGACGTCCAATTGGCCGAACGAGAGACGATCTCCGGCGAACAAGAGGAAGAGGAGCCTTTCGTCGCCTGGCAGTCTTCGGGCCGGAAGATCAATCTGACATGGGAAGCCGTCTATAGTTCGAATCCGGATACGGCCAAAATCGGTGAGCTGCCGGGAGTCAACGTCGTCAGCCCGACCTGGTTCGAGCTTGTGGACGGTCAAGGAAACATACGCAGCAAGGCCGACGCCGCTTACGTGAAGTGGGCGCACGCGAAAGGGATTCAAGTCTGGGGCCTGTTCAGCAACAGCTTCGAACCGGACCGCACCCATGAGGCGCTGTCCAGCTACGAGACGCGCTCGGAGATGATCCAGCAGATGCTGGCCTACGCGAAAGCGTTTAAGCTTCAAGGCGTGAACATCGATTTCGAGAACGTCTATACGAAAGATAAAGACAACCTTGTTCAATTCGTTCGGGAAATGACCCCGCTGATGCACGAACAGAATTTGGTCGTCTCCATCGATGTTACGGCGAAGTCGAACAGCGAGATGTGGTCTGCTTTTCTGGATCGGAAGAGGCTGGGAGAAAGCGTCGATTTCATGATGCTGATGGCTTATGACGAGCATTGGGCCTCCAGTCCGGTGGCCGGTTCGGTATCCTCCTTGTCGTGGACGGAGAACTCTCTTAAGCGAATTTTGGAGGAGGACGGGGTTCCTCCGAGCAAGTTTATACTCGGCATTCCTTTGTACACCCGGATCTGGACGGAGGAGCCGGACGGTCAGGGGGGCATCAAAGTATCGTCGAAAACGATGAGCATGAACGCCGTCAACGATCTGCTTCGGGAAAAAAAGCTGAAGCCGGTTTTTCTCGAAGAGACAGGGCAGCATTACGTGGAATTCAAGGAAGGCAACGCGACTAAAAAGATCTGGATCGAGGACGCGACGTCCATCGAAGCCAGGGCGGAGCTGGTTCGCAAATACGATCTGGCCGGCGTAGCTTCATGGCGGCGCGGCTTCGAATCCGCCGACATCTGGGAAGTGCTCGACAAGACGCTTCAAGGCGAATCCTGACCAACGAATAAAGGCGCATGCGTTCCCGGAGAAGGGAGACGGATGCGCCTTCTTTTTTTCTACTAGGACTGAGAATGCGCAGGGGCTTCCTGCCCTGCCCCGCTTGCCGGCTTCTCCGTAGCCTGATCCGGATCCCAGGTCAATATCGTATGGCAATACATGCAGCGATCCGTTGTCCCGAGCATTTTCGTCCGTTTGCCGCATTCGGGGCAGTCCAGGACCGGCGCGCTCGTGGACAGCATGCCGACATAGAAGTAAATGCCCATGCTGATAAAGCAGCTGATGATGCCGAGAACCATAAACACGGCGGCAATGATTTTGCCGACCTCGCCGAACATCAGAATGCCGCTTGTGCCGAATACCATAACGCCCATCCCGATGAACACGAGCAGCAGCGCCCAGGTTCGCATCGTCGATATTTTGCTCGCTTTCCATTTCATGTCGAAATCCCCCACCTTTTATTGGACCTATGCGCAGTTCCTGACATGGTCTCGTATTCCGTTCGCTCCGCGAAGCAGGAAACCGGGCCGTTGTTGTAGAACTAGACCATACTCGCAAAATTTATTATAGCTCACATTGCGCGGCCAAACCACCTCGGGAGGCCGTCTTGCGGGCTGGATGCCGACAAAGGGTGATAACGTGGGTCAAACAGACAGAAGGAGAATCGACGTCGAAAGGCTGGCGGAAGAGGAAGGCGTGGAGAGCCTGCTTCTGATGAACAATCCGTTCTCCCATCAACCGAGATTGGACGGTCTGGATCGCCTTATACTTATGGTGAAAGAGATCGGGCCGACGGACAAGGAGATCGAGCACTGGATGTGGGAGAACGCCCGGGTCCAGGTTCGGAGGGTTTCGCGCGAGCAATTGGAAAGCTGGATTGTAGGCAGCTCTAATCGAGGCAGCGTGTACTGGCTCATCAACGGAGACATTCTGCTCGATCGGGACGGCTATCTGGCCGACTTGAGAGCGCGTCTGCTGAATTGGTCTGCACTCATTAAGGAGCAGAAGCTGCTGAGCGAATTCTCCCGTCTTGTCCGAAGCTATCTGCAAGCCAAGCAGGAGCTGAAGGACGGTCAAGTTCTGGATGCGTACTCCAACGTACTGGCTTGTCTTCATTACTGGGCTCATATCGTACTGGTGGAAGAGGGCATGCATCCCGAATTGACGGTGTGGGAGCAGATGCGAAAGGTCAATCCGGGAATCTACAAGCTGTTCGAGGAATTGACGACAAGTCCGGAGACGCTGGAGCAGAGAGTGCAGCTCGTTCTGCTGGCATGCGAATTTTCGATGATGAATAAAATGGAGACGAGCTGCGCGCTGCTGATCCGGTTGATCGCAAGCCGGGAAGAGCCGTGGACCCCTTCGGAATTAACTCGTCATCCCGAATTGGCGGGGTTGTCGCTGGATCTGTCCGTTCTGCTGTACAAGCTGGCGAATCGCGGCTGCTTGCGAGAGATCGCCAAGTCAGCTTCTGTCCGCGGCTCCGGATTTCTCGAGCTTCAATATACGTCTGTGCAGTTCAAAAAAGATAAATCATAAAATGTCGAAAAACCGTTGACTTGCCTATTCCATCTGTGATAAATTATATCTCGCCGCTGAAAAGCAAGGCGAAGCGGCTGCAGGAAGAACAGAAAGATGCAAACAATTATTAAAAAAATGCTTGCATTAATAGTTCGGAATGTGGTATATTATAAAAGTCGCCGTTAGCGCGGTAGACGCCAAAGCAACACCGATTGTTCTTTGAAAACTGAACATTGAGCGTAAGAAACAAAACATCGTCGAAAGACGGTAACCAGCAAGAAATGAGCCTC
>NZ_JBHSEP010000034.1:0-24428 GCF_042654645.1 Cohnella hongkongensis
ATGTTTCCACACTGGGTTCTTGGAATGGTACCGTAACTGGCCGAATGATAAGAGCCGTATGAATCGAGAGGTTCACGTACGGTTCTGTGAGAGCCTGAAGGTGAAACTCCTTCGGGCTACTCGACTGGAAGGTCGGCTACTCAATTAATGGGTAGCCTCCTATCCGATCCGTGATTCGGAAAAATTTCAAATGTGCTATCCTGCTCCGAATTCTCTCCGACATCAACGTGATCCCGCCGATCCCTAGGGCGGCGTAAGCCGTTTAGGCCTGGGTTTGACCCTCGTAGGCGGAAGTGATACGATACGTGGGTAGGATAAAACAACCGATTGAACGGAGGCTCGGTATGAGCGATCATGTCCATGACGAGAATTGCGAACATGACCACGATGAGGCCGTGTTTATCGTAACGGATGAAGAGGGCAACGAACACGAGATGGTGCTCGTGTACACTTTTGAAATTAACGATCGCGTATATGCCGTATTGTTGGACCGCAACGATCCGGAGGATGACGGCGTGATATTCCGCGTCGAAGAGGATGGCGAGGACGAGGTTCTCGTGAACATCGAAGACGACAAGGAATGGGAAACGGTCATGAAGGCTTACGAGGAGCTGGCCGCGCAAGAGAACGGGCAAGCTTAAGCCGAGACCCCTTGAACGAAGAGATAAGGCGGACCTTCCTTCGCCGAAGAAGGAGGGTCCGCCTTATCTTATTTTCGAGGGTTATAATAAATCGTTCTTCCGTTAAACATCAGAACCTCCGCCTGCAATTGCTTGCCAATCCACTTGCACAATTCGTTGGCCTTGGACTTGTCTCCGTGAGTGGAGTCGTTCGGCAGGACGAACTGAATGCAAGGGACAGACTCGCCTTCGCTCTCGCGAACGCCTGTTCCAATCACGATATAGCGGTACTGAGGGGTCTTGCCTTTCAAATAGAACCAGCGGCCTTCGGCTTCGGGCTTCTGCTCGATGCTGTAGGGAAATGCCGAACCCGCATAATCCCATCCCAACTGCTTGCCTGTTAACTCCACTTGCTCCCGGTAACGCTGCAGCTGTTCCTGAACGCCAGCAAGGTCGATGTCGGATAAAGTCGAGCCCTGCACAAGCGAGATGTAAGCGCTTTGACTCATCGGTTCCACCCCCACGCCCATGATAGCATTTCCCGCTTTCGTTGGCAACGGGTCCCAGATGCGGCGCAAGCCCGCCGGCGAACGCGGATCGCGCACAGACGGCGGGCTTGGACTTATCTACGGTTTTCATTTTCTAGAATATAGCCGTTTCTTCCATGATGACCTTAACGTGCGTAACGGAACGGTCCTCCGGCCCTTTCACCGGCAAGCCGACCTCCAGATGATCGACGATATAGTCGATGTTATCCTGCGAGATGACTTCTCCGGGCAGCAGAATCGGAATGCCCGGCGGGTACACGTAAATAAATTCGGCGATGATACGGCCCGCCGATTCCTTAAACGGAACCCGCTCGGTTTCCCCGTAAAAAGCGTCTCTGGGCGTCAGCGCGAGATGGGGAATTTCCGGGATCACGACGTCGACCTCGGCGATTTCTTTCGATTTCGCGTAGTAGGCCTCCGACAACGCCCGAAGCGCTTCGATCAGAATGCCGATCGACGCCTCGTCGTCTCCGGGGGTGATCAGACACAGAATGTTGTACATGTCGCTGAGCTCGACTTCGAGCTTGTAATGCTCGCGCAGCCAATTTTCCGCGTCGTAACCGGTAATGCCCAGATGCCGTACGTGAACGGTCAGCTTCGTCGGATCGTAATCGTACGTCGCCTCCTCGCCAAGCAGCTCGTCCCCGAAGCAGTACAGCCCGGGGATGCGGTTGATCTCTTCCCGGCCCAAGCGGGCGAGCCGCAGCGTCCGTTCGGCCAGCTCCCGGCCGCGGATCGCCAGCTGTCTCCGCGCCGTATCGAGCGACGCCAGCAGCGGATACGAGGTTGACGTCGTCGTAAGCAGGCTGAGAATCGTCTGCACGCGAAGCGGGTTGACGAGCCCTTTGCGAAGGTTCAGGATCGAGCTTTGCGTCATGGAGCCGCCCAGCTTATGGACGCTCGTTGCGGCCATGTCGGCTCCGGCCTGCATAGCCGACATCGGCAGCTCGTCGGAGAAGTGAATCAACGCGCCGTGCGCTTCGTCGACGAGCACCGGAATGTCGTATTCGTGGGCGAGATCCACGATTTCCTTCAGATTTGCGCACACCCCGTAGTAGGTCGGATTGATGACGAGCAGGGCGGAGGCGTCCGGGTGACGCTCCAGCGCCCGGCGGACCGAGCGGGTCGAGACGCCGTGATCGATCCCGAGGTTCGTGTCCCGGACGGGAGACAGGAAGACGGGACGCGCGCCCGCGAAGATGATCGCCGACAGCACGGATTTGTGCACGTTGCGGGGGACGATGATTTTGTCGCCGGTGCCGCACACCGCCAGTATCATCGTCATAATAGCCGTACTCGTTCCTTGCACGGAGAAGTACGTCGCATCCGCGCCGAATGCGTCGGCGGCGAGCTGCTGCGCTTCCAGAATGACGCCCGTCGGCTGATGAAGATCGTCCAGCGGGGCGATATTGATCAAGTCGATGTCGAGCACGTTCTGTCCGATATAGTCGCGATACTCGGGATCCATTCCCGAGCCTTTCTTATGTCCCGGGATATGGAATTGCACCGGATTTTGCCTTGCATGGGAACGCAGCGCGTCGAATAGCGGAGTGCGGTGATGATCCAATAGAAGTTCCCTGCCTTTCTGGAGAGGTGCCGGAAATCGACGTAATCGATGGTCCAAACAGCATGAGTATAACAAAAATGAGGGGGAAATCAACTGCCGTTTCCGGGAGGCGGACGTTGTCACCAAAACGTCAACGGTTGCAATTTGGAACTGCATGGATTTATATGCTACCATCAGTAGAAGATAGATTTCGGCACGTTATTTTATTTATCGCACAACAAGAGGAGAGAAAATGCGCGTGAAAAGCAAATTGGCAATCGTAGGGCTGATGCTCTTTACGATTTTTATCGGGTTCGGCATCATTATTCCGGTTCTACCCGAGCTTGTGACGGAGGCCAGCGAGCAGTCCGCCAACTGGCACACGGGAGCGATGCTTGCCGTCTATTCGCTCATGTCGTTCCTGCTTAGCCCGCTCTGGGGCGGCCTGTCCGAGAGAATCGGCCGCCGTCCGGTCATTATGACGGGAGTGATCGGGTTCGCGATCAGCTTCCTGCTGTTCGGCTTGTCCGAGGATCATCTGTGGATGATGTATGCGTCCCGCGTGCTTGGCGGGCTGTTCTCCGGCGCGGTCGTATCCTGCATCGTGGCCTACGTCGCGGATATTACGACAGAGCAGGAGCGGACGAAAGGTATGGCCGTCGTCGGCATGAGCATCGGACTCGGATTTACGTTCGGACCGGGCTTCGGAGGCTTGCTGAGCGAGATTACGCTGCATACGCCGTTCTATGCGGCGTCCGCGCTTTCCCTGATCGTTTTCGTCGCGGCCTGGTTCCGCCTGTCCGAATCGCTGCCTCCGGAGAAGCGCGCGTCCCGGGACCGCAGCAAGAAGGTATCGCGCTGGACTGCATTCCAGGGACCGCTTAAATACTTGTACGTGCTGGCGTTCTTCGTGACGTTCTCGCTGGCGATTCTGGAAGCGACGCTGCAGTTGTACGGCATGAAGAAGTTCGGGGTCACTCCTCTGCAGGTCGGGATGATGTTTTTCTTCTGCGGACTGGCCGGGGCGGTCGTTCAGGGCGGAGTCGTTCGCAGGCGCGTGAAGGTCGGCCAGGAAGGCCGTTATATCGCGCTCGGCCTGCTCATATCCGCAGCCGGATTTTTCCTGCTGCTCACGGCCGCCAGCTGGGTAATGGCAACGGTGTACCTGTGCGTATTCGGCATCGGGAATTCGCTGATCAAGCCGTGCGTCACGTCGCTCATCACGCAGAAAACGACGGTCGGACAAGGCGTCGCCTCCGGTCTCAGCTCTTCCATGGACAGCCTGGGACGGATCATCGGCCCGGCGCTGGGGGCTGCTCTGCTCTGGGCGGCCGACTGGCTGCCGTTCGTCGTGTCCGGCATTCTCTCGATCGCCGCGCTTGGCCTGCTCGCGCAGTACCGCAGCCAGGACCGCCAGCAGAGAGCGCACGCGTAACGCCGAATGGCCTCTCCCAACATCGTTTTGATCTCTGCCGAAGGCGCTCGCCTTCGGCTTATTTGTTTTGGATAGCGGCCGGCACGCGTATGCGCCCGATTCTGTGGACGGCGATCGCCACCGTCGGCGCGATGCTGCCGCTCGCGTTCGGCTCGTCGGAGAGCTGGACGTTAAGGCACTTTCTTGGCCCAGCTAAACCAAAGCCATGCGGTACAGCGGCAGCAGCGTGCGGAACGTGTCCTCGGCCAGCCGAACGAACGCTTCTCCGTCGGCGAGCAGCGGGTCTCCGCGCCGAATGTGGACGCCGCAGGTGAGCTCGGCGGCTTTGACCGTCTGCAGCCGCACGAACAGCTCCTTCAGCGCCTCGTCCGACAGCTCGCCATGGACGAGCCCCGTCGGCATCATATGGTCCTTCGACCAGACGTAATGCGAAGGAATCGAGCGGCGCACCGACTTCAGCTCGGTCAGCGCGCGCTCGGCGAAAGCGTCCTTGCTCGGACATTCGTAGATGACGGCGAACTGGACAAAGACGTGCGTCGACCATAGCCCGACCTGAAAGTGGGGGTGAGCTTTATAGCCCTTCTTGTTGCGCGCGAACGCGACCCACGAGTCGTTCGGCGGATTTACCGTTCTTCTGGCGTGCTTGGCGACATGCGTAAACATCTCCTCGCCGCATGCGGCTCCCAGGAACGGAGCCAACTGCTCACCCAACTGATCAAACTTCGGCCGAACCCGGTCGATCAGCGCCTCCATCCGGCCCTCCAGCCCCTCAATCTCGAACACGTTAAAATCCCGTTCCTCGAAGCCTGCGAAGGGCTTCGTCGCCTGTATGCTCATTCCTTAATCTCCTTTAAATAAAAAATAGCGATTTGCGTCCGGTCCCGAAGACCCAGCTTGCCTAGTATTTCCGAAATATAGTTTTTGACCGTGCCTTCGCTGAGGAACGTCGCGCCGGCGATTTCCTTGTTCGACTTGCCGTCCGCGATATGCCGGACGATCTCCTGCTCCGCGGGAGTCAACCCGGTGTCCGCCAGCCGCTTGCCCGCTGCGGAGCCGGTCTCCCGAGCGTCCCGCTGGTCCAGCAGGCCGGCCAGCTTGCGGGCGATATCCGGATGAATCAGATGATTGCCCTCGACGACCGATTTGATGCCGGAGACGATCCGGGCAGGCGGAACGTTCTTGAGCAGATAGCCGTTCGCTCCGTTGCGGATCGCCCGCACGATGTAATCGTCGTCGTCGAACGTCGTCAATATGAGCACCGCCGGCGGCTTGTCGAGCGTCTTCAGCTTGCGCGTGCCCTCGACTCCGTCGCAAACCGGCATGCGAATGTCCATCAGCACGACGTCCGTCTCCGGATGGTCGCGAACGAATCGATAGCCTTCCTCTCCGTCTCCGCACGCGCCGATGACCGTAAGCTCCGGGTCCAGATCGAGAATCAGCTTCAGACTTTCCCGAATGAACGGGTCATCGTCGACGATGACCAGGTGAATCATGACTCCTCTCTCCTTTCCGGGCGGGGGCCGGGCGGCTGCGAATGCGGCACGATCGTCGAGAGAACGAACCGGGGCTCCGTCGCGACGCGAAGCTGTCCGCCGACCACCGCCAGCCGGTCCTGCATGCCTTTAAGCCCCATGCCGAACGCGATGCGGTCGGGAGGAGCAGCTCCGTTGTTGGAGACGTGCATGGCGATGCTGTCCGCCCTAAATTCAAGAGCGACCTCCACTCGGGTAGCGCCGCCGTGGCGCACCGCGTTCGTGATCGCTTCCTGGACGTTCCGGTACAGCGCGAACTCCAGACTAGGATAGAGCGGGAACGGATGGCCGGTTACGGAGAAAGAAGCCTCGATCTGCAAATCTCTCGCCGCGTCCTCGATCAGACGGTGCAGCGCATACCTTCTGGAGCTCTCGGCCCCGGCCGGCTGCAGCTTGCGAACCGTGTATCTCATATTGTTCATGCTCTCTTCCAATTGGCCGCGCACCTGCTCGATCAGTGCGGTCGCCTGGGCGGGATGGCGTTCGAGCAGTTGAAGCGCGGCTTCCGTCATCATTTTGAGCCGAATAAGCCGATGGCCCAGATCGTCGTGCAGCTCGGCCGCGATTCGGCTGCGTTCCTGCGCCTGCGCGTAGTCCTCCACCTTCCTCGCATACTCCAAGACGCGGGCGCGCTCCTGCTCCAGCTGATCCTGGCCGCCCTCGAGCGTCTCCACGAGCCGATCCAGTCGAGTCATTCGGGCTTTCTGAAGCCAGACGGCGCCGACGAGGAGCGCGACGGCCAGCCACCCGACGTTCATCGTCCAGATCGTCTCGGCCGGAAGGTCCGGCGCGCCGGCGTTCAGAATCGCTGCGGACAGCGCGGCGGTCAGACCGAGCTGTGCGGGCTTGTCCAGACTGAGCGCGGCGGAGACGAGCAGGGAATATTGGAGAAAATATAGCAGACCTCCGTATTCGTGGAAGAGCCAGCCGAAGGCGGCCATCCCGAGCGGAAGAAGCGCCATTGCGAACTTGCGGGCGAACAGCAGCAATCTGGAGATCAGCAGCGCCGTCAGGATGCAGGCGACGTATTTCCCGACTGAAGGGATGTCCGCTACGTACAGGGTGGCGATCCCGGATACGGCAATCAGCAGATGCTGAAGCCAGACAAGGGGCAGCCTCATGGGGAAACTCCTTCCGGGAAGGGCTTGAATGAATTCCATTATAGCACTCGAGAAATGACTTTTGTCACCCCGAAGAATCAAAAAACGATGACTCTCGATACCTTTCGCCGAATGCCCGATCCCCTATAATGAGATCAACGACAGGAGAGGGGAAGCCGATATGACGTTCGTGACATTCAAGGGTGTCGTCAAAAAATACGATACGAAAGTCAGCGTGAATCATTTGAATCTGGAGATTGCAGAGGGAGAAATTTTCGGCTTGCTGGGTCCCAACGGAGCGGGGAAGAGCACGACGATTCATCTGCTTTCGGGTCTTCTTCCGTCCGACGCCGGCGAAATTGCGCTCGACGGCTATTCCGTTGCGAAGCGGCCGCTGGAGACGAAGCGCAGAATCGGTCTGGTCCCGCAGGAGCTGGCCATCTACGAGCAGCTGTCGGCCAGGGAGAACATCGCCTTTTTCGGCAGGCTGTACGGTCTTCGCGGCAGCCTGTTGAAGGAGCGGGTGGAGGAGGCGCTCTCGTTCGCCGGCCTGCAGGAGTTCGCCAAGGACAGGCCGGCCACGTTCTCCGGAGGGATGAAGCGGAGGCTGAATATCGCCTGCGCGATCGTACACCGTCCGAAGCTGATCGTGATGGACGAGCCGACCGTCGGCATCGATCCCCAGTCGCGGAACCATATTTTGGAGTCGGTTAAAAAGCTGAACGCGATGGGGTCGACCGTCATCTATACGAGCCATTATATGGAGGAGGTCGAAGCGATCAGCACCCGGGTCGGCATTATGGATCAGGGCAAGCTGGTGGCGCACGGAACGAAGGAGGAGCTGATCCGGCAAGCTGGCTTGGAGGAGCGGCTGCTGCTCGAGACGAACCGGATGACCGACGAAGCGGCGGACGAAATTCGCAGCCATCCCCGGGTGACGACCTTCCTGCGTCGGGAGGGCTCGCAGCTGGAGCTGGTGCTGCAGCAATCGCAAGCTTATTTGCAGGACATTTTGTTTATTCTGACCAAGCACGAGCTGAAGCTGCAGAAGCTGACCCGGGTGGAGCCGGATCTGGAAAGTCTGTTTCTGGCGCTGACGGGCCGGACGCTGCGCGATAAGGCGTAGCGGGAAGGGGGGATTTGTTGATGAGACTGGCATTATGGGTGGCCTGGAATGAAGCGCTGCGGCTGTGCCGGATTCGCACCGTCGTCGTCATGCTGCTGGGACTGCCGCTTCTGCTCATCTTTTTGCTAGGCAACGCGCTGGAAAGCGAGCGGAAGCCCGTTGCGCTGTCCGGCGCCGCCGGACGCGAACCGCTGGGCGATTCGGCTGAGCGCTACTTGACGTCGCCTGTGTTGGCCGATTTCGTTCGCGCGCACCTTCGCGGCGGCGACGAAGAAGTTCGCGAGGACGTTCGCACGGGACAGGCGGATTACGGCTTCGCGCTCACGGATGCCGGAATCCGTTATTATCCGGGGCCGTTTACGGAGCGCAATCTGGTCGCCGAATCCGTCCTGGACCGCTTCGTCGCGGATGTGAACCTCCGTCTGGCGGCGGCGTCCGTCCTGCCGCATCTGGACGAAGAGCGAACGGCGGAGCTTCTGTCCGCCGTCCCCGCCGCCGAGCGGATCGAGATCGGCACCTTGGTCGCCCGGAACAGCACGGACTTCGATCGTTTTTCCGCCGTGCAGTATTATTCCGTCGCTTATCTGATCATGTTTCTCATGTATGCCGGCATGTCGGCCGCCGTCAGCCTGACCGAGGAGCGGGAGAACGGAACGCTACTGCGCCTCTATGCGATGCCGGCGCCGCTCGGCGTATTGCTGTTCGGGAAGATGATCGGCTCCGCGCTGTTTGCCATTCTGCAGGCCGCCGTCATCGTCGGCTTTACAGAGACGGTGTACGGCGTCGACTGGGGGGGCGGCTACGGCGTGATCGCGCTCGTCTGCGCGCTCGTGTCAGCGTCGACGATCGGCTTCGCCATCGTCGTCTGCTCCTTCGTCCGCAGCCGCAGGGCGATCGAGTCGATCTTCAGTCTGGCGATTACCGTGATGACCTTCCTGAGCGGAGGCATGATCGCCGATCTCGGTCCGGCCATGCGGGAAGCGGGCAAGTACACGCTGAACCATTGGGCCAACGAGGTGCTTCGCGGGACGATGGCCGGCGCGCCGCTGAGCGACAGCTGGCGGGAGGCGCTCATACTGGGCGCGATCGCGGCGGCTGTTGTAACTTCGGCAATGCTTCGATTCCGAAAGGCGGTGTCGTTATCTTGAACAGCCTCATCATAGCCCGGCTTCACATTCGCAGGGCGCTGGGCAACCGCAAAGGAGCGCTGCTGCCGTTTCTGCTGTCGATTCTGGTCATATCGGGCATCGTCGGCCTGTTCGGCAGATCGTCCGACGAACGGGTTCCCGTCGCCCTGCTGAACGCGGACGGCGGTTGGCTGAGCGAGCCGATGGCGGCATCGGTTTACGCGGACGGCTTCGATGTGCGGGAGCTGAATCCCGCAGCCGATCCGGAGCCGCTTAAGAGCAAGGTGTACGATGGCGAATGGGGGGCGCTCGTCTACATTCCTCCGGGCTTTACCGAGAAGCTGCTGAAGGGAGAAGAGGCCCCGGTCCAGCTCATCCGTCAGAACGAACGGCCGTGGAACGCGGCTCTCGGACTGACGCTGTCGCAGACGGCGGATCGGCTGGCCGGCGCCGTCGCGCTGGCCGCCGCGGGGGAGGGCGGACCGGGGGAGCGCGAGCGGCTCGTGCGCGCGCTGCTGGAGCGGCAGCAGCAGGCCGGTCTGCGCGTCGAACGGGAGCAGGTCGTGCATAAGGCAAGCAATGCGTATGTGCTCGTCGTCGGCTTAACGCTCGTCTTCGTCATGATGCTGACGAACCAGTCGATTCTCGGCGTGATTGAGGATCGGAACAACCGGACGATGGCCAGAATGTACACCGCGCCGGTCCGGGCCTGGGAGATCGCGCTGGGCAACTTCCTGGGCTGCTTCGCGCTCGGAACGGCGCAGCTGATGCTCATTCTTCTTCTGACCCGCTTCGTCATCGGCTTCGACCTGGGCGTTCCTTTCGCCGTGGAGGCGGTCGTCATGGAATGCTTCCTGCTGGCGGCGGTCGGCATGTCCACGGCGACGGCTTCGCTCGTGAAGAACAGCGCGGTGCTCGGCAGCATCAACAATCTGGTCGTCATTCCGACCTGCATGCTCGGAGGCTGCTTCTGGCCGGTCACGATGATGCCGGGCTTCATGCAGAAGCTGGCGAATTTCACGCCGCAGAGGTGGGCGATCTCGGCGCTCGAGCAGGCGTCCGGCGGAGAAACGCTAAGCGGAATCGGCCTTCAGCTCGGCGTGCTGGCTCTGTTCGCGGCGGTGCTGCTTGCCTTCGGTTCTTACGTGCTGCGCCCGGCTCGACGATAACGGAACAAGAAATCGGGAGACGGGCTGTCCGGCCGCGACGAGCGGGGGCAGCCCGTCTTTTTCGAAAAATAGGAAGCAAAATAGTCAAGAAACCAAGTTGCCAGATCATAAGATGGAGTATAAGATAGAGTTAAGACACAATTTTCTGACAATTCGGTCAACATCTCAAGCCATGCGATCAGGGCAGGAGGAGGGGATGGCCGTGAATCGCAATCATGAAGTGGAGTACTGCAATCTGGAGCTTCGTTTCGACCGCAGGCAAATCCAGAATCTGATCCGCGAGCTCATTCAGAACGGTTACTCCCTGTACTGGAACGAAAGCGAACATCACTTTATCGTGTCGGTGCGAACGGGGCGCAAGCTGTTGAAGCTGAAATTTCTGAGAACGATGGGCCGTTACAAAATGGTGGGCAATTATTTGGTCCGGGACGAGAAGCTGGCTTCATGGATCGAGAAGCTGATTAACGATTCCCGGGGCCACGCCGTCGTCAAAAGGTTTCAAGACCGTCAGGTGCTTAGAATCGAGAATATCATGTTCGGTGAAATGATCCGACTCGTGGAGGTGTCCGGCATGGAACATCGCATTATTTTTCAGAAACGGCCGCAGGTGACGGTGGAAGACATGGTGCAGGCGTTCAAGTCGAACAGAGCCGAACTGCGAGCGGGAGTTCTGCGGCTTGAAATCGATTACGAGCTGGCCGTGCTGCACGAAGCGATAGAGAGCGGGCGGACGGAAGCCGTCGAGGCGAGCAAGGAAAAACTTAAAGTTATGAGGATGGAGATGCTGCAGCTCGAGCTGTAACCGATGCTGAGGCGTTCGGATTTCTCCTCTATAGATGAAAAGCGGAGCATCCTGTGAATGAGGATAGCTCCGCTTTCTCTGTCCCGTCAGGGGAGAAATCAGCCTTGCGCGAACTCCAGCTCGATATGGATTTTGATCGCGTCTCCGACGAGAAACCCGCCCGTCTCGAGCGCGGCGTTCCAGCTCAAGCCGAAATCGGAGCGGTTGATCGTGCCGTCCGCGACGACGCCGAATTTCGTATTGCCCCACGGATCTTTGGCCGGACCGGAAATTTCGGTGTTCAACGTAACGGATTTCGTCACGCCCGCGATCGTCAAGTCGCCGGTCAGCGCATAGTCTTCTCCGCCCTTGGAGACGAGGGAGGTCTTCTTGAACGAAATTTGCGGATACTGCTCGGCGTTGAAGAAGTCCGGGGATTTCAGGTGGCCGTCGCGTCCTTCGTCCTTCGTGTCGATGCTGTTCACGTCGATCGTCAGCGATGCTTCCAGGCTTGGCAGATCGGACGGATCGGCCGATACGACCGCGTCGAATTCGGTGAAGCTGCCGCGCACGTTCGTGATCATCATATGGCGAACGCTGAACGTGATGCCGCTGTGGGCTTTATCCAGATTCCAGGTGCTTGCTGCCATTATCAACACATCCTTTATAATTTATATTAACTATTAAATAATAAGTAACAAGAAAAAGCAAGAACTTTTTTCCTCAGCCGGGCTTTGCAAATGATGGTTTTCATCTCCGGTCAAAAAGAGTACAATAAGCATATTGTGAAAATTTTTGCTAAAAGGATGAAGAAAAACATGTCGAAAGCTAACATTGGCGTTGTCGGCTTGGCCGTCATGGGACGCAATCTGGCGCTTAATATCGAGAGCCGCGGCTTCACGGTCGCCGTATACAACCGCTCGAGAGAGAAGACGGACGATCTTCTGAATACCGAAGGAAAAGGCAAAAAGCTGGTCGGTACATACTCGGTCGAAGAGTTCGTGAACGCGCTGGAAAAGCCGCGCAAAATTCTGATCATGGTTCAGGCCGGGGCGGGCACCGATGCGACGATCGATTCCCTCGTGCCTTATCTGGATCAAGGCGATATTATTATCGACGGCGGAAACGCCTACTTCCCGGACACCCAGCGGCGCAGCAAGCAATTGACGGCCCAAGGCTTCCATTTCATCGGGACTGGCGTTTCCGGCGGCGAGGAAGGCGCGCTGAAAGGGCCGTCCATCATGCCGGGCGGGCCGGAGGAGGCTTACCGGCTTGTCGAGCCGATTCTGACCGGCATTTCCGCCAAGGTGAACGGAGATCCGTGCTGTACCTACATCGGGCCGGACGGCGCCGGCCATTATGTCAAAATGGTGCATAACGGCATCGAGTACGGCGACATGCAGCTGATCTGCGAAGCCTACCAATTGTTGAAGGACGTTCTCGGCGTCTCCACGGACGAGCTGCACGAGATTTTCGGCGAGTGGAACAAGGGCGAGCTGGACAGCTATCTGATCGAAATCACGACCGACATTTTCGCGCAGAAAGATCCCGAGACCGGCAAGCCGATGGTGGACGTCATCCTGGACGCGGCCGGGCAGAAGGGAACCGGAAAATGGACGAGCCAAAGCTCGCTCGATCTCGGCGTTCCGCTGTCGATCATTACGGAGTCGGTGTTCTCGCGCTTCCTTTCCGCGATGAAGGAAGAGCGCGTCGCCGCGAGCAAGGTGCTCAAAGGACCGCAAACGAAGCCGTTCCAAGGCGACAAGGCGGCGTTCATCGAGAGCGTGCGCAAGGCGCTGTTCGCCAGCAAGATTTGCTCTTACGCGCAAGGCTTCGCGCAGATGCGCGCGGCTTCCGAGGAGTACGGCTGGAACCTGCGCTACGGGGATATCGCCATGATCTTCCGCGGCGGCTGCATCATCCGCGCGCGTTTCCTGCAAAACATCAAAGACGCCTACGACCGCGATCCGCAGCTGCGCAATCTGCTGCTGGACGAGTACTTCAAAGGCGTCGTCGAAGCGTATCAGGGGGCTTGGCGCGAAGTGGTGGCGACGGCGGTCGCTTACGGCATCCCGGTTCCTTCGTTCGCCAGCGCGCTCGCATACTATGACAGCTACCGTTCGGAGCGCCTGCCGGCCAACCTGCTTCAAGCGCAGCGCGACTATTTCGGTGCGCACACGTTTAAGCGGGTGGACAAGGAAGGCACCTTCCACCATAACTGGATCCAATCCTAACGCTCGTGTTCGCGGGGGAGCAGCTCGCTTAGCATCGTGCGGAAGCATTCGGTTTCCGGGCCGCTCGGACTGCGCCGATAAAGCAGCAGCAAGGCCATGTCCGCGAAACAGGCAAAATGGGCAAGCAGCTGTGGCCGATCGAGTCCCGACCATTCGGGGGCTCTGTCGGCCACTTTTTTCTTGATGAAACCGAGCGCCCATAGAACGTCTTCCCGGCAGAGCGGGTAGGACGGATCGAGCAGTCGGCGGAGAGGCTGCTCGGACGGCGGCTTCGACCGTATATCGTTCAAGGAACATCACCTTTGCACGAAGGATTGTACACTATCAAACTTACGGAAAAACTCTTCGTTTTATACCTTCGAAACGATATGCTATGATGTTAAATAGTAAAAATAATACTTGAAGCATGAAAAAGAAGGAATGAGGAACGCGCAGTGCACAGCAACGACTTCAGCCGCAACATCATTATTGTCGGCTTCATGGGAACCGGGAAAACGACGGTCAGCCGGCTGCTGTCCGCACGTTTAGGTTGGGCGTGTCTGGACACCGACGAGGAAATCGCGAAGGCTGCGGGCAAGCCGATTCCGCAAATATTCGCCGAGGACGGAGAGGCGGCTTTCCGGGACTTGGAGAGTCAAGCGGTGGAGAATGCCTTGAGCGGAGAACGAAGCGTCGTCGCGACCGGAGGCGGCGCCGTGCTGCGCGAGAGCAACCGGAAGCAGATGCTGGATCGCGGCTGGGTCGTCGCGCTGACGGCGGACAAGGCGAGCCTGATCCGCCGCGTGACGAGCGCCGCGGCGGGAACGAGACCGCTGCTGGCAGGCGATGCCGAGGCTCGCGTTGCGCAGCTGCTGGAGTCGAGGCGACATGCCTACGACTTCGCGCATGCGCAGGTGGATACGTCGGCGAGAACGCCCGAGGAAGTGGCCGAGGCGCTGCTTCAGGGGCTGCCCCCGGGCTGGCTTTAAGCCGGGTTCAGCTCGTTCCAGGCGAGCATTCCGCCCAGCAGATTGGTGACGCCCGAGTAGCCGAGCGAAGCGAGGTACTGGCAGGCTCTGTCGCTGCGGGCGCCGCTGCGGCAGATGAGGATGACCTCCTCGTTTTTCGGAATCGAATCAAGCTGCTGCGGCACCTGGCCGAGCGGGAGATGGCGCGCGCCGGAAATCATGCCCTGCGCGACCTCCTCCTCTTCGCGGACGTCGATCATGTGCGGGGTTTCTCCGGCGTCGAGCCGGGCTTTCAATTCCTCCGCGGATATCTCGTTATAGGAACTCATAGCGGGATCAGCCTTCCTTCAAGGAGTATAGCATCATCATAAGAAACTGCGCACGGCGCTGTCAAACGATAGGCGGTAGATATTCATGAAGATCGCGTTCGGAGTCGCGATCGCGGGATTTCTGGGGGCGACTGCCCGCTACGGAGTCGGGCTTCTGTTCTCCGGATCGGCGAATCCGGCAGGGTTCCCGTGGGCGACCTTGTTCGTCAACCTGTCGGGTTCGCTGCTGCTCGGGCTCTTGACCGGGTGGCTGGCGGGCAAGCCTTCCGCCGCCTGGGCGAGCGATGTGGCCGGTACCGGATTTCTCGGGGCGTACACGACGTTCGGCGCTTTTAACGGGCAGCTCTGGGCGATGCTCGAGCATCGCGCCTACGGCGCCGCTGCGGCCTATGCGGCGGTCAGCGCCGCGGCGGGCTGGGGGCTGGCCGCTCTCGGCTTGAGCATGGGAAGGAAAGGGACGGGGAGGCGGACATGAACGGAATGGGCCTCGCCTGCGTCGTCGGTCTCGGCGGAGCCGCAGGCACGCTGCTTCGCTACGGAATCGGGCGATGGGTTACGGCCCGGGGCAGGCACAGCGTCCTCGGCACGCTGATCGCGAACCTCGCGGGATCGCTGGCGATGGGCGTGCTGATCGGAATCGGTCTGGAGGAACGGCAGGCTTCGGCTTACGCTTTGGCCGGAATCGGTTTTCTGGGCGGGCTGACGACCTATTCCACCCTGAATGTCCAGAAGGCGTCGTTATTTCGCGGCGGCGGAAGATCGAAAGCTCTGCTTGCCTGGTATGTGACCGCGACCTATGCGGGCGGCTTCGCGTTGACTGCGGCCGGCGTCGGCATAGGCTGCTTCGTGGGACGGCAGTAATGGCTGCGAAGGCGATCGAAGACGCCTTGAACGTTAAATCTGTAGGACTAATGCTTTCTAAAGGAGCGTGCTTATCGAATATGGATATGATCGTAACCCCGACAGGCAGACTGAACGGCGAAATTCAGGCGCTGTCCTCCAAAAATTATACGACCCGCTACCTGCTCGTCTCCGCGCTGGCGGAAGGGACCAGCACGATTCTGTACCCGGCTCACAGCGAGGACGGCGAGGCGATGCGGCGCTGCATCCGGGACCTGGGCGCCGTCGTGGAGGAGGACGAGGAGAAGATCGTCATCACCGGCTTCGGACGCAGTCCCCGGCCGACGAAAGAGCTGGACGTCGGCAATGCGGGCGCCGTGCTTCGCTTCATCATGTCCGTGGCGGCGCTGCTGCCCGAGGTTCATTTCGTCAATACGTATCCCGCTTCCCTCGGCAAGCGTCCGCACGACGACCTGATCGCCGCGCTGGAGAGCATGGGCGTTCGGATCGAGCATCAGAACGGCCGGCTGCCGATGACGATTCGGGGCGGGAACCCGCGAGGCGGCAAAATTCAGGTGTCGGGCAGCGTCAGCTCCCAATTCCTCAGCTCCTTGCTGTTCCTGACCCCGCTGCTGGACGAAGACAGCGAGATCGAGGTGCTGCACGACCTGAAGTCGAAGGTCGTCGTCGGGCAGACGCTGGAAGTGCTGGAGCAGGCGGGCATCGTCATCGAGGCGTCCGAGGATCTGATGCGCTACCGGGTTCCGGGCAGACAGAAGTACAAGGCGCAGACGTACACGGTGCAGGGCGATTATCCGGGTTCGGCGGCCATTCTGGCTGCGGCGGCGGTCACCGAGTCGGACGTCGTCGTCCATCGGCTGAAGGAAGACAGCAAGCAGGGCGAACGGGCGGTCGTCGACGTGCTGCGGGCGATGAAGGTGCCTCTGACGCACGAGGGCGGCATCGTCCATGTGAAGGGGAACGGACGGCTCACCGCAGGCGAGTTCGACGGGGACGAATTCACGGACGGCGTGCTGGCGATGGTCGCGGCCGCCGTGTTCGCGGAAGGCACCTCGCGTTTCTATAACGTCGAGAACTTGCGTTATAAGGAATGCGACCGCATTACCGACTACTTGACCGAGCTTCGCAAGGCGGGAGCGAGGGTCGAGGAGAAGCGGGACGAGATTATCGTCCACGGTCGCCCGGAGGGCGTAGAGGGCGGTGTGGAGATCGACGCGCACTACGATCATCGCGTCATTATGGCGCTGACGATCGTCGGTCTTCGCTCCGCCCGGCCGATCCGCATCAAGGACGCTCACCATGTCGCCAAATCGTACCCGATCTATTTCGACCACCTGAAGTCGCTTGGCGCTCAGGTGGAATGGACATCCTAACCGAGTCCGTTCGCCCAATACGCTAATGAACAGGGAGGCATGCTTTGATGGCTTACGTTCACCCGTCTCGTGAAGAGATCAAGCGCATTCTCGAGCAATCGGCCACGATTGCCGTCGTCGGACTGTCCGACGATCCGTCCAAGACGTCCTATATGGTGTCCGAGGCGATGCAGCGCAAAGGTTATCGCATCATTCCGGTCAATCCGAACGCAACGGTCATACTCGGGGAGAAAGCTTACGCCTCCTTGAAGGACGTTCCGGAGCCGGTCGATATCGTTAACGTTTTCCGGCGGCCGGAGCACACGCCGCCTATCGCGAAGGAAGCCGTCGAGATCGGGGCGAAGACGCTGTGGCTGCAGCTCGGCATCTTGAACGAGGAGACGGGAGCGATCGCCGCCGAGGGCGGCCTGCGCGTCGTCATGGATCGCTGCATCAAGGTGGAGGATTCCATCCTGCTTCCGAACGGAAAATCCTGAGCAGAAGAACTGCTCCTAACGGCGGCGCCGTCGTCCCTGGCTGACGGCGGCGCCGCGAGACTGTAGCGGGGAGGAGGAGGCGCATGTACGGAATCGGATATCTGCAGAGGCTGGGCCGGGCGATGATGCTGCCGATGACGGTGCTTCCGGCCGCAGCCATCTTTCTGATGCTGGCGCGACTGCCGTGGGACTCGCTGGGCTGGGCCCAGGCGCCCGAGCTGCTGCACGCCGCCGGCATGGCGATATTCGAATACGTGCCTTATGTGTTCGCGATCGGCATCGCGCTCGGGATGTCTAACCAGACCGCCACGGCGGGCATGGGAGCGCTCGTCGGGATGATTATTTTCCATGTCGTTACGCATACGTACGATCCGAACGGCGTTCAGCCGTCGATGTTCGCGGGAGCGGTCATCGGCATCGCGTCCGCATGGGCGCACGATCGATTCCAATCGTTCCGGCTCCCCGAATTTCTGCAGTTTCTGGGAGGCTCCCGGTTCGTGCCGCTGTTCATGAGCGCGCTGTCGCTGGCCTTCGCCTGGCTGATGATCGGCATGGGGGAAGGGCTGCAAAGCTGGGCCGCTTCGGCGGGCGCCCTCGTCTATTCCGCCGGCGGCTTCGGCGTGTTCCTGTACGGGTTTCTCCATCGCATTCTCGTCGCCTTCGGCCTTCATCACATTCTAAATCATCTGTTCTGGTTTCAGGTCGGGGAGTATCAAGGAGCGGACGGGGCGGTCTACTTCGGCGATCTGCCGAGGTTCTTCGCAGGAGACGCTTCCGCCGGCATCTTCATGGCCGGCCTGTACCCGACGATGATGTTCGCCCTGCCGGCGGTCGCCTATGCGATCATTCACGAGGCCCGCGAGGATTTGAAGCCGAAGACGGGCAAGCAGTTCCGCGCGGCCGCTCTCGGCTCGTTTCTGACGGGCATATCCGAGCCGGTCGAGTTCGCCTTCCTGTTCGTCGCGCCTTACCTGTTTCTCATTCACGCGCTGCTGTCGGGCGGAATTATGTGGCTCGTCTACGAGCTCGACATCCATCACGGCTTCGCGTTCTCGGCCGGCGTGCTCGAATATTTGGTGAATCTTCCGCTTGCGCAGCGGGGCTGGCTGCTGCTGCCGATCGGCGCGGCCACCGGCCTGCTGTATTACGTGCTGTTCCGCTGGAGCATTCGTCGCTTTCAGCTGGCCACTCCGGGACGGGAAGACGCGACGCGGCTCGACGATTGGGCCGGAGACATCCCGTACCGGGCTCCGCTCATCCTGCAGGCGCTCGGCGGCAAGGAGAACATGATTCGCTTCGAGGCTTGCATTACCCGTCTGAGGCTGACGCTGGAAGACGATCGCAAGGTCGACGTCCAGTCGCTGCGCCATCTCGGCGCGGCGGGCGTCATCCGGCTCGGCGGCGGCCACGTGCAGGTCGTATTCGGCACGTTCTCGGAGCTGATCCGGGAAGAAATCTACAAGATTATGCAGACCGACGTGCAGCAGATCCAGTTTCATTCCCCCGTGCAAGGTCGGATGATTCCGCTCGAGGAGGTCGACGATCCGATCTTCTCCGGCCGGCTCGTCGGCCGAGGCGTCGCCTTCATTCCGGACAAGGGAGAGCTGGTCGCGCCGGTGCAGGGCAAGATCATTCATATCCATCCTTCCCTGCACGCGATCGGCCTCGTGACGAAGGACGGGCTGGAGGTGCTGCTGCACGTCGGCATCAACACTTCCCAACTGGAAGGCAAGGGCTTCACGGCGCTGGTGAAGATGGGGGACGAGGTGTCTCCGGGGCAGCCTTTGCTGAAATTCCATCTTCCGACGCTGAAGCAGCATGCGAAATCGTTAGAGACGCCAATGGTAATTACGAACAGCGACAGAGTCAAGTCGTGGAGGTTCGCTCCGTATAAAGCGGTCAAAAAGGGTCAGGCCGCCGTAATGTCGGTTGTCGTGCACGATAGAGAGATCAAGGGGGCGGAGAAATGATACAGGCGTTGGGGGCTTCGCAGGGAATTGCGATCGGCAAAGCTTTCGTGCTGCCGCATTGGGAGTGGGAGCTGCCGGATCAGAAAATCGACGTGGCCGATCTGGCCAAAGAGTTCGATCGGCTGTACGAGGGGGTCCGCCGGTCGAAGTCGGAGATCAGCCAGATGAAGACGGAGCTGGACGAAGCGGTCGGCTCCGAGGAGGCGAGCATCTTCGACGCGCATCTGGCGATTCTCGAAGATCCGGTGTTCATGAACGAAATCCAGGGCATCATCCAGCGTCAGTACAAGGTCGCGGAAGTGGCCGTCAAGGAAGCGATCGACCATTTCGTCACGATGTTCGACCTGCTGGACGACGAGTACATGAAGGAGCGCGCTCTCGACATTAAAGATGTGGGCAACCGGCTGCTCAAGCATCTGCTCGGCGCTCCGGAGATTTCCTTGCCGGAGGATACGCAGCCCTTCGTGCTGGTCGTCAGGGAGCTGTCCCCTTCCCAGCTCGTCCACCTGAAGCCGGAGCTCGTGCTCGGCATCGTGACGATGGTCGGAAGTCCGACGTCGCACTCGGCGATTATGGCTCGGGCGTTCGGTATTCCGATGGTAATGGGGGTCGAAGGCAAGCTGAACAAGCCGATCGGAACGGGTGATCTGCTGATCATCGACGGAGAGGCCGGCATGCTGCAGGTCGACCCGACGCCGGAGATGGTCGCCCGCTACACCGAGATGCGCAAGCGGCTGATCGCGCAGAGGGAGCAGCTGCTCAAGCTGGCCGAGGTGCCTTCCGTGACGCTCGACGGCGTGGCGCTCACGCTGGCGGCCAACATCAGCTCGCTTAAGGAGCTGGAAGCCGCGCTCGGCAACGGGGCGCAGGGCGTCGGCTTGTTCCGCACGGAGTTTCTGTACATGGACCGGGCGCATTTCCCTTCTGAGGAGGAGCAGTTCGAGGTGTACCGGACCGCCGCCCAGAAGCTGAAGGGAGAGACGCTTGTCATCCGCACGCTCGATATCGGCGGCGACAAGCAGCTGGACTACTACGAAATGCCGGAGGAGGACAATCCGTTCCTCGGGTTTCGGGCGATCCGTTTCAGCCTCGAGCGCAAGGATCTGTTCAAGAGCCAGCTGCGGGCCATTCTTCGCGCGTCGATGTACGGCGACGTGAAGATCATGTATCCGCTGATCACATCCGTGGAAGAGGTGCGCGCGGCGAACGAGGTGCTGGCCGAAGCGAAGCGCGAGCTTCAGGAGGCGGGGGTGCCGTTTCGCCCCGACGTCAAGGCAGGCATTATGGTCGAGGTGCCGGCCGCCGTGGCGATCGCCGACGTCCTCGCCGAGGAGGTGTCGTTCTTCAGCATCGGCACGAACGATCTGATTCAGTTCACGCTGGCGGTCGACCGGATGAACGAGAAAATCAACCATCTGTACGAGCCCTTCCATCCGGCGATTCTGCGCATGATCCGCTCGGTAGCGGAAGCGGCCAAGGCGAGCGGCATTCCCGTCAACATCTGCGGAGAGATCGCGGGAGACGTGAACGCGCTGCCGATCTGGCTGGCGCTCGGCATCGACGAGCTGAGTCTCTCCGCTCAGGCGATTCTGCCGGTGAAGGAGCGTCTGCTGCGCTCGAAGGCGTCGGACTGCCGCAAGCTGCTCGACGGTCTGTTTCGCTGCCGGACGGCGAATGAAGCGAGGGAGATGGCGCGCCAGTTCCACGCCGAGACGGCGCTCGCCCCCGGCAGCGCGAATCCGCTCGCGTAATCCGGAGGCGGCCTGCGGGCGCGACGCCCGCAGCCTTCCCGAAGCGAGCCGGCAGACAGCGAGCAAAGCCCGCCCGGCAGCGCCGGCTTGCGGCGCCCGGACGGGCTTGAGTCGTCGGCGCCGGCGGCGCCCGCCGCGTCAGCGGCCGAACAGCAGGTCGCAGAACGCTTTCGCGTACGGCGGAAGATCCGGCGGCCTGCGGGCGGAGACGAGATTGCGGTCGACGACGACCGCTTCGTCCACCCATGTCGCGCCGGCGTTCTCCATATCGTCGCGAATGCCCGGCGTCGAGGTCACCGTTCTGCCGTCAAGGATTTTGGCCGAGACGAGCACCCATCCGGCGTGGCAGATTTGGCCGATCGGCTTGCCGGCGGCGTCCATGCGGCGGACGAATTCCAGCACGCGGGCGTCTCTGCGGATTTTGTCCGGGGCCCAGCCTCCGGGAACGAGCAAGCCGTCGAACGCGTCGGCGTCGAGCTCCTCGTAAGAGAGATCCGCTACGGCGGGAACGCCGTACTTGCCGATATACTTGCGGCCTTGCTCCGGGCCGGCGTACAGCACTTCCGCGCCTTCTTCGCGAGCGCGGTAGACGGGATACCATAGCTCCAAATCTTCAAATTCCTCGTCTAGCAAACATACGACTCTTTTCGTCGAGGCCATCGCGGCCCACCTCCATTCGAATAGAACGTTAAGGATCGGAATTCCATTGTCCATTGTACCAAAACTTGCCCCTTCCTTCACGCTCCCGCAAGGGGAACAGAGAGGAGTGATCCGCATGAAGGGAATAGGGAGATACGTACCGGCGCTGCTTTGCATGATCGCCATCTTTATTTCTTCGTCCCGAAGCGGGGATCAGCTCGACAGCGTGCTGCCCTGGGTTCAGAAGTGGCTGCCTTTTCTGACCGACTTTAATCCGATGCACTATGTCGCTTATTTTCTGCTGGCGCTGACGATCGCTTACGGGATGGGCAAGCGGTCGTTCACGTGGAGAGGCTGCCTGCTCAACATCGCGATCTGCGTTCTGTACGGATTGACCGACGAATGGCACCAGTCGTTCGTTCCGATGCGAAGCCCGGACCCGCTCGATCTGCTGAACGACGGCATCGGGGCCTCGGCGGCCAGCCTGCTCGTTCTGCTGATCGGGCGCCTAGTAAATAGGCGCCGTTCCAGAAATTACACCGCCTTCTGAGCAGGAGAACCCAAGCCGGTTCTCGAATTATACGGGTAGCTCTTTGTAATTAAGGAGAGAATGCCGTTGCTGAAACGCTGCTTATGCGGAGAACAGATGAGTTTAAATCTTCGTACCGTCATTTTCGCGAAAAAAGTTCATATCGACAACGTTCCGGTCTACCACTGCCCCGGCTGCGGAAGGAACGACGTGTTTCCGGGGGTGAAGGAAGACGTCGGCAAGCTGGTCGGACAACTCGGCGCGAGGCCTTCCCCGGGCAGCATCCCGTTCGATCAGCTTCACGAATGGGCCGGCGTTCTGTCGCAAGCGCTGAACGATTCCGAGTCGCTGCAAGCCGCGGCGATCGCCAAAGCGGCCGAAGAAAGAATCGATCGGCTGCTCGATCTGCTGCTCATCGCTTCATCGTTAGAGGACGAAGCCTGGAAGAACGAAATACATACGCGTCTGAGTCAGTTGAGCGGCCAATACGTTTCATAGCGCCGAGGAGGGGCGGTTTCGGGATCACCGAAGCCGCCCCTTCTTCATGAGCGGAAGCCGTCGTCCGGCCTCGAGGCGGTTCGATTCGAATCGTTTTGCGCGCCGCGCCATTTTCTGCTACGATAATCATAACGATTTTCAAGGAGGCAGCAGCCTATGGCAAACTTGCAGCAATTGACGTCTCTCGAACAATGGAACGCCGCTCTGGAAGCCTCGTCGAGCAAGCCTCTGCTGGTGTTCAAGCACAGCACGAGCTGTTCGGTCAGCGCGGGCGCTCACGAAGAGACGATGCGCTATATCGAGGACGACCGGTCGGGAGCGGTGGATTACGCCATCGTGCACGTGATCGAGGATCGTCCGGTCAGCAACGAGATCGCCGAGCGGCTCGGCGTCAAGCACGCGTCTCCCCAGGTCATTCTGGTGAAGGACGGAGAAGCGGTATGGAACACTTCCCATTGGCATATTACGTACGATTTTCTGTCGGACAAGTTCGGAGCTTCGGCAAGCGGCACCTAATCTCGACTTCATGCGCGGTATAAACCATATGTTAGATTGCTAAACATACGGTTTTGTCGTATGATTACCTTAATAATCCATGATGGGACAAACCTCGGGTTTGCGGTCATGAACATTGGAGCGAATCATTGTGACGGTAACCATTTACGACGTGGCACGGGAAGCAGGCGTGTCGATGGCGACGGTATCCCGCGTCGTCAACAACAATCCTAATGTAAAGCCTCAAACGCGTAAAAAAGTTTATGAGGCGATAGAAAGACTCGGCTATCGGCCGAATGCCGTCGCTCGCGGTCTGGCGAGCAAGAAGACGACGACGGTCGGCGTCGTCATCCCCGACATCGCGAACGCGAACTTCGCGGAAGTCGCCAGGGGCATCGAAGATATTGCCAATATGTATCACTACAATATCATTCTGTGCAACGCCGATAAGCGGAAGGACAAAGAAATTCGAGTCATTAACACGCTGCTGGAGAAGCAGGTCGACGGTCTGCTGTTCATGGGAGGCGCGGTGACGGACGAGCATGTTCAGGCGTTCAAGACGTCGAACGTGCCGATCGTGCTGTGCGGCACGACCGACGAGAAGGGCGTCATTCCTTCCGTCGATATCGACCATGAGGCGGCCGCGTTCGACGCCGTGACGAAGCTGATCGGAGAAGGGCACCGGTCGATCGCGATGATCAGCGGCACGCTGCAGGATCCGGCGAACGGCTATGCCCGCTACCAAGGCTACAAGCGAGCGATGGAGGAGGCCGGGCTGGAGTTTAGCGAGGACTACGTTCGCGTCGGCAACTACAAGTATGAATCGGGCATCGAAGCGATGCAGTATTTCCTGAATCTGGACGTTCGTCCGACGGCCGTCTTCTCGGCTACCGACGAGATGGCGATCGGCGCGATTCATTGCATTCAGGATGCCGGTCTGAGCGTTCCCGACGACGTGTCCGTCATCAGCGTGGACAACAGCCGCATCTCGTCGATGGTGCGTCCGCTGTTGACGACGGTCGCCCAGCCGATGTACGATATCGGCGCCGTCTCGATGAGGCTGCTGACGAAGCTGATGAAGAAAGAAGCCGTGGAGAACGCCACGGTCACGCTTCCTCACGAATTGATCGTGCGCCGTTCCGTTGCCGCACCTAAAGGCAGCTGACGTTCGCGAAGACGGGAGCCCTGCCCGGCACGATGCCGGCGCAGGGCCTCTTTGTCTAAGAAAACCCCCAGTTCGACTGGGGGTTCAGGAAAGCTTATAGCTATGAGTAAAAATCCCTTGACCTTTATGATAAGATGGTAGCCGGTCTGCCAACCGCACCATCGAATCAAGGAGGAC
>NZ_JBHSEP010000035.1:0-15962 GCF_042654645.1 Cohnella hongkongensis
CTTAATCTGACTGCTTCTTCTTTGAATGCTTTGTCGTACCGTTTCATTGTCTCCCGTCCCCTCGTTAGCTTTCATTTTATTTCATATGAGGGTGTTTTTCGACTGCATTTTTATCGTAGCACTCCAATTAAGGGAACGTGTCAGTCGCGCATGGCGTGTAAATCCTGATCGGCTTTATAATCAAGGAGAAGCTGCAGCAGTGTATAGAGGCGAAATTCTTGAAGTTTATAATGTCAAAAGCTATGGCAGGGACAAACTGGAGCCCAATAGGGTTGCATTTGATTTAGAAGAAAAAGATAGCCCACTAAAAGGACGTAAAATTTCATACCCTACGGCCAATCCTTGTACTATTGTTGATCCGAATGATCTTGTGTTTGTTTAAATCACAAAGGTAATCATTCCAAGTGGTGTTGGGGCTTTCCTGTCTAAAAGGAAAGCCCTTTCCGCTATGTTGTCAGTGGAAGAGGCAACGGTTAAAAATGTTGTTTCTAAGTCTGCGGACCTGACAACAAGCTCTCCACCGACAGCATGACCTATCCGCCACGAACTTCCGATTTATAGTATGCATTGCATTACGTTGTAAACAAACTATTTGTTATAGGAATTCAGAGGCAATCGAGTATACAAACTAACTCCTAGTTAGTGATTATATCCATAACAATAACCATAAAAAGGCGCTCCGACCTATGGATTATAACGTGGGGAGGCTAAATGAGAAACTACAAAGTAGTAACCTGTAAACAGACACGAGCAAATAGTGTGTGGTAAAATTTGTATGGACATTGTATACTGATAAAAGACACAGAAAGATCGGAGGAGCGAAAATGGATTTATCAGGATTTTCTAAAAGAGTAAATCAAATTGTGTTAAAAGCTATTGGCGGAACACAATTTAATCAAAGGGTTGTTTCGGTGCAGTGTACAGTGAACGATATACTAAAATTTTTAGAGATAGATCGAGAAGTACAAAGGGATATAGATACCGAACGTGTAGCTTCGATTAGCAAATACATACAATATGGGCTAAATGGAAATGATATATATTTTTCCCCACTCATTTTTTCGGCTCGAGGCCAAGGCGAATTTGACAATGAAAAACTTGAGTATCATTTAAATATGAATGATCGACTAGTTATTTTAGATGGGCAACATAGGATAAAGGCCTTTGAATTGCTAAAGCACAGGTTAGAGGCGATGATTGAACAAAATAAAAATGACAAAAAAATAAACGAGACCTACTACTCACTTCTTAGTTTCCCCCTGACAGTACAAATTTTCCTAGACTTAAATATCAATAAGGAACGACAACTCTTCACTGACGTCAACACAAAATCTTCTGCTGTAAATAACACCTTATTAGTAATGTACAAAAAAGGTGACCTTTATGGTGATCTAGTAAGAGAAATTGTTCAGTCTCATCCAACAATCAATCCTGATGAGTTTGAATGTAGGGCAAAAACAACAAGGACAAAACTCGCAACCGCAGCAACGTTATATGTTCTTGCACAAGCACTAAATGAAGGGACGTACCATAGAAAACAAAACACTAAGATTAATGCGGAGAATTATATAGCGTTTAAAAAAAAGACAGAGACGTTCCTGACATTATTAAAGAAATACACACCAAATGACGCCCTCGATAGAGATAAGTATGTGGTATACGCTTCAAACGTATTAGTAGCAATTGCTAAATTCATTCACGACACATTAAATAAATACCCAAACACAACAATGGAGGATATCTTTAAAAGAACAATATACTCAGTTGATTGGAGCCACAGGAATAATGACTTCAAAAAACTAGCAGCTAAATTTAACAATCAGACCAAGAAATACAACTTCGGATCTATTGGTAGAATCGTTAGAACGTTCTCACAATATCTTAGTGATAAATATGAGGCAAAGGAGGAACAACTACAATCATGACAAAGATAATTGTAAAAGGAAGCATAGATACTATAAATGCAACAAAAACAAAAGGATTAATGTCTTCACAACTAGTAGTTAAGGACATTCTAAAAGTTTATAAAGTTGAAAAATTAGTTAACCGTGATTTAGCATATAATCGACTTCCTAGTTTATTGAAATACTTTGAAAAAGCGGATTCAGAAATAGGTATTTACCTACCAGCTCTAGTCTTTTCCTTTAGGGGTGACCCTACTGAGTTATATGATTCCAAGAATGAGCAACTCGTACTCGATGGAACATGCAAAATGGTCGTATTAGATGGACAACATAGAATTAAGGCAATGGAAAAGTATGCCGAGAAAATAAAAGACGAAAGTCAAAGAGAGAGTTTTTTGATGAATAGTTTAACTGTTCAAATATATTTTGGATTAAGCGAAGAAGATGAACGGAAACTTTTCACAGATATAAATTCAAACGCAAAGCGAGTATCCATGTCATTAATTACACAATACGATTCAAGAGATATAACAAATTTATTGATGCAGGAGATTTATCGAACGACTCCCGCATTGAAAATAGCAGAGATCGAATTGAATAAAAGTAAAGTGATTAGACCAGGTAATGTTGCGTTTTCAACAGGAGTACGACTTAAAACTTTTATCAATTTGATGTTGTTTGGGAAGAAAACACTTGCAAAAAGAGAAGAGCAAGTATTGGTTTCTCAGTACGATGAAGTAGTTAGTTTCTTGAATAAATTTTTCCCAGTATTTTTCGGCGTATTGCCAAAGACACCGGGGGATGTATTGAAATATGTGCTTGGGCATGAGCCAATCCAAAATGCAATTGCCACATACTTGCATGAGTCAATCATGATCTATAGTCCTTCCGAGGGATTGGCTTGGATAGATCAGTGGGAAGAAGAGGTTGATCAACTTGATCTAGTTGATTGGCATGTTAAAAATGTAGACTGGAATAAATGGGCTATAACAGTTAATCCTGTAAAAGGCAGTTATAAGGGGTTCTTAGAAACAGTCACTCCCGAGTTGAAAAATTATATTAGTGAAAAGATAGGGTAAAAATTTGATACGCCCTAGCTGAATGAACTTAAGGAGAATGACTACTATGGCGTTCTCCTTTAATAATAAAAGAGCCAATAAGTAGTTAGCCGAACTAATTCCACTCCCTACTCATAAAAAGACCCTCGTGTTTCCATCTGAGCATAAGCCTCTCCTAAACCAATAGACACATAATACTCTCGAGTTACTTGTTCCATCCGTTCCAAGACTGCCGCATGTTGCTCCTCCGGGATAAATTCAAGGAGGACAGCTACGATTGCATTTTCCCGTGCCGCTTCACGTAGCTTGATTTCCTCTATTCCATAGACCGTGTAGCCGCCATGCGCACCATTCGTGATCTTATACTTTAACTGGATTGCTGCTATAGCGGTAGCAGGGGAAATCTCGTCAGTATGAGTTAACGTTTCGAAGCCCTTCTGAATTACCTCATCCAAAAGCTCGAGATCGTGCTTCACTTTATTCACGGTCATGTGAGCTGCTTTACGTTCTTCTTTCGTAAGATTATTTGCGATACGATTTCCTTTGGACTTGCCAGAGCGAAGCTTATCCGCCTGAATTTCACCTATAATCGCGGCTCTACGCTTCTTCGCATACTCATACATTGTAGGAACTGAGATATCGAAGCCATTTTCCTTACACCAAGCTGCACATTTATTTGGACTTTCTCCGTCGTCCAACATCTTATCCAAGAATGGCCTTCTCGGCCACGCTAATAGCTGTTTCTGTTTGCCTGCGGCCATGTAATCAACTCCCTTTGCATAAATACAACTATAATATCTTTAATTAGTGCCTTTTCGTAATCTCAGAATATAAAATATGTAGAGATTTTGATTAGACCCCCTGATGACATGCTCATCCATGTTATTATTGAGTTAATAAGGAGTTATATGAGATTAGGAGGAAAACGATGAGGTTGTTTACGGAAGATCGAGAACTAATATTTCAAGAAGTACGCCTAGTGTTTAGTGGTGAGGCTTATTCAGATGTGTTTGCACATAAGAATAATAAAACGGTATTAGAAACAATAAGCCACAAAAGATACATAAAACATAAACAGGCCATAAATAGCAGATACACGAATTATTTAAATACTGGTTTAGGAGTATTCTTGAAAGATCTAAAGAATTCTGGTGATATGTATTACAAAGAATTCTTAAATAAGAATGGAGACAAGCTCTACTCGAATTTTTATATTGAGGATGAAGGGATTAAAAAGTCGAAAGGTCTATATTTGTACAGCATTGATGGGCAAGTAAAGTACATTGGGAGGTGTAAAGATTCATTTGGTAAGAGAATAAATGCTGGTTACGGAAAAATACATCCGAAAAATTGCTATATAGATGGACAGTCAACAAATTGCCATTTGAATAATCTTGTAACATCAAATAAGGCAAGTACAAGCTTTTACGTGTGTAAATTAGAGGATAACAATGAGATAACTGAGCTTGAGGCAGAGTTAATTAGAAAATACCAACCTGAGTGGAACATTAGTCTCAAAATGTAAGTGTGGCTATCACTTAGTGGCTTAAGAGAAGTTCTGGACATGGGGGAGTATTGGCGTGAAGAAATCATTAAAAAGAAGTATGGAAAAGCGATTACAAAGAATAGAAAGACGCCAGACTGCATTTCTAGACCCCAGCGGGAGAAGTGAAGCTGATATTTTGCGTGACTTAATCGTTAATGGACATTTTGTAACTCCTAAAAAGGGTGAATTGGGTCATGAAAAAACTGGGGGAGGCTCCCCCAGTAATATTATAAATTTTCCGAATAACAAGAGGTAAATCCATTATCGCAATTGTTATACAGATAGGCACTATTCAAGGTACTCCTCCAATTATTAATAAAGTGCTGATTATTTAGGGAAGACTTCGTTAACCTAGATAACAATTTCGATTTTTTCCCGTTTCGGCTGGGGAGTTTTGGATGTTACCGCAACAGGATGTGAAAAGAAGTAAGAGTCTGCATTTTCATCGAAGCTCAATTCAATCGACTCTATTTTCTTACTAGTGCTTACCGTAATTCGCTTAATGAAAAGATGCATCAATGTTTTTCGTTGCTCGAATGGTGCTGTAGTAATTATCTGATTGAATCCATGAATCAACTCGCGGACTTGCTCGAAGGATACAAGGGACGTATTTCCATCGGTTAGTTCCAGTTCTAGTCGATTCTTCTCCGCTTGAAGCTTATTTAGTTCGGTCTGAATCTCTTGCATACGTCCAGAAAATAACGTTTTGTCCACGTTTTCATGCTCGAATAAATCGAGATACCGACGCTTTTTGCTCTCAGCCTGTTCTAATTGGCTTCTAATGTGTTCTAATTCCGCTTGGAGCGGTGATGTTCGGGTAGCGAGTCGGTGGTTCATTTTGTCTACGAGGGCCTTTAGAATGCGATCTTTTGACAGTACCCGAGTTAACCGATTCATGACTTCCTCTTCGGCTTCGTGCTTTCGAATACTATTGGCTGAGCACACGCTGCTTCCTTTACTCCGAAAGGCTCCACACGAGTAATACAGACGATTTATGTATTCTCCGGTCTTCGATTTGCTTCGGGTACGGCTGGCGACCATAGCCGCGCCACACTTCGGACAGCGAATCAGCCCGGACAGCAGGAACTCCCCGTCAAAGATGCGAGACGGCGTAAAGGATTTCTTCTTGAGGAGGAATTGGACTTTCTCCCATAACTCATCGTGAATAATGGCTTCATGTTTCCCATCGGCGATGATCGGCTCCGCACTCTTGCCTCGCCTTCGCTTGTTACTCCAATTCTCATAACGGTTGTAGCGAATTTTACCGTTGTAGAACGGGTTGTTCAGGATTTCCTTTATAGCTGTCATGGAGAAGTTGTTACCGGTCTTCGTCTTGTAGCCGCCATAGTTTAGCTCATTCGCAATGCTCTTTAATCCACGGCCAGCGGCGTAAAGCTCGAAAATCTTTCGGGCAACAATCGCTTCGGCTTCTACAATGATAACCTTTGAGCGCCCCGCAGGGTCGCTGGGGTCAGCGATGGCCTGATACCCCAGCGGCAGCTTACCGTTATGCTTTCCTGTCTTGGCGCGTTGTTTCATGCCCATTTTGACGTTTTCTACGATGGTTTTACGCTCCAACTCTCCTATGCCGCTTATCATTTGTAATATAAATTGACCAATGGGCGTCTCTGTTTCAAAGTTCTCCGAACATGAGCGAAAATGAATGTCCTTGTCTTTGAAATCCTCAATCATATTTAGAAAATCCACCGTATTTCTGGCTAGCCGACTGATTTTCCAAACAAGAACCATTTGGAACAAGTTTTTATTCGCGTCTCTCAATAATCGCTGTAAAGCCAAGCGTTCCCCAATACTCTTTCCACTGAATCCAGCGTCTACATATTCTTCATAGACATCCAGGCCATTCCTTTTGCAGTAATCACGTAACGTGTTGAGTTGAGCTTCAATACTATAGCCTTGCTCGGCTTGCTCCTCGGTACTTACACGCGCATAGATTGCAACTTTCATTTTGTTCATGGTCATGGTGAAAAAGCTCCCTTCAAATGGTTAGATGTTTGATCGCGGCAGTGCCTTGGATGTGCATTTCGGTCACATCGCGGTTCGGCGGAACATGGACGCTCTGGATAGACTCACGGAGTAATGCGTTACGTTTCCCCGCTTCGATGGAATGAAACGACTTGAGCAGTGACTTTAATGCGCGGCGCACTTCTTTCAGCGATACCGTGTTGTTTTCGAGTTTTGCGAGCTTCGCTTGTAGCTGGCGCTGGTTCTCGTTCAGCACTGCCGTAGCTTGTTTCAAGGATTCGAGTTGCTCCACAAGCTCCGTAAGCTCTATGTGCTCGCCTTCGAACAGTTCATAACAGCGTCGTTGCTGCTTTTCTAACTGTTTCAGCTTCATTGCTGCTTGTGCTAGCTGCTCACGTAATAGCGCTTCAGCTTCCCGGCTCCTGCGGTTAATCCGGCTGACGATCTCGTTTAAAAGGCGCTTGTTTGTGAGCATGTATTGGAAGCGGGAAAGCGCTTCTTCTTCTACAGGTGAAGCGGGAATTGCGTTCGCTTTACAAGCCGAGGGGCCTTTATTCCTGTACTCGCCACATACGTAGTAATGGTTCATGTGAACATTTCCGTTCTTCCGATACGCTTTCGTGTGCGCGGGGATCATGCTACCTCCGCACACCGGGCACTTCAACAAACCAGCCAGCGGATAGTGCCGGTTAATCTGCTTGGTCGGCGGACGGGAGCGCTGATTCAGCAGCGATTGAACTTCGTTCCACAGCTCCATGCTGATGATTGGCTCATGTGTGCCTTGCACAACCTGCTTCGAACGGTCGCTGGAAGCTCCAGTGAACTTCTCGTGGGTGGTGTACTGAATGAGACCAATGTAATTCACGTTGGTGAGAATTCCGCGAACAGCCGCGATACTGAACGGTTTATTGCGCTTCGTCGTGTATCCAGCCTCGTTTAAATGGGTCGTAATGGCTTTAAACCCTTTTCCCATCCGATACTGCTCGAAGATTAATTGCACCAATCTTGCCTCATGCGGAATCAATCTAACGTGCGGCTCCGCATCGCATCTCGTTACCCATTCGTACCCGAGAACGTTATTGCCGCTGTTCCAGTTTCCCGCCGCGCTTCGTTTCTGCATTCCAAGGCGTGTGTTTTGGGCAATTTGCTCTCGCTCCATTTGGGCGGTAGCTCCAAGCATTTGTAAGGCGAAGTTTCCTTGAGCGGTGCTGGCGTCGAATTGCTCGGTCAGGCTCATATATCCGATATTGTGCTGTTTGAACAATTCCAACATCTTGAGCTGATCTGCCAAGTTCCTCGCTAAGCGATTTAATTTCCATGTGATGACGGTATGGAAGCGGCCTTGCTTTGCGTCCGCTAGCAGTTCGAGCATTGCGGGTCTTCCATCTATGGACTTACCGGAATACCCATCGTCCACGTACTCCCGGTAGATGGATAGATTATGTTCAGCGGCATAAGAGCGTAGCTCTTCAAGCTGTCCGGAGATGCTGTAGCCTTTTACTTGTTCTTCCGATGATACACGGACGTAAAGTGCAATTAGGTTCGTAGTAATCACTCCTATAAGGTAATAAATGTAAATTTATCATATTACCTTCCATTAATGTCGATCAAACGTCATTTAGGCTGAATAAAGCCAATTTGTCATGTGATAAGTACAATCAGTCAATCTTTCGCTTTGGCAGACGACGTTTTAAAGTTGCTTAAGTTATCACGATTATCTATTGACTTCAGGTGTGGGACTAACAAGTCTATGAGTAGATCGAGGACGTCGTTTAACTGGCGTTCAGAATCATTCACGGAGAACACCTCTTTTCTAATTGATGAAAGCCTGCAACGTTTTTCTTCCCCTTGTTGAGGGTGGGTTTTGCAGCTTTATCCTAAATAAAGCGCTCCATTCAAACTGCGCTCCTGATTCATTCATGAAATCGTAAAATAAAGGTATCTATTTTTAAGGTATTTAAGATGGGATTATATAGTCAGAAGTTAACCACGCGGAGTGGAGAAGATGAGGCGAAGAAATTAGAAGCGGTTTAAAGCTAAATTCGGATTATCCAACTAATAATATAGCTGAAGTTCGGAGGGGCGGAATTAGGGGATCACAACTCGTGGGTCGCTTTATCTGAGCAACCAATACCTAAATTCCAAAATTCGTTGATTACGCTCAAATCAATAAAGGATATTTAGGTAATTAAAGAAGAGGTGTACGAGGGACAGCAAAAGGACACGTACTGAGCACGTGCCCTTCTACCTCTTACATCGTCGAGATATTTGTTGCTTTTGGACTTAATGCAAAGTAAACAGCATCTCGTCCTGCTCCGTGGCGCTCTACTCTGTGCGAGAGTAAATAGCCACGATCTTCAAGTTCTTTTAGGTCCTTCTCCATATGCCGTACCTTCTTGTACCATTTTCGTTTAAGGAGGTTCCAAATTTTCGACCTAGTGTGCCACTTTATTGATGTTTCGTGGCCTTGGGCCTTCTTAAGTGCTTGTAGAATCATTTTTTGTTTTTCAGTGTGGACACTTTCAGTAGCCTTCCCGAAGGCTTTAATCATGTGTGCGAAAAAATATTCTAACAACCGAGACGCCGCCTCTACCGTCGAAGCGGATACTTCCTCAGGTAATTCATCCTTATCTGCATGTTCCGCCATGTGGAGTAAGCCGGCAATTCTCATCAGTTGACCAGCCAGTTTTCCAGCCCAAAACTGCATATCGCTTGTGAGATCACTTTGTTCTGGGTCTAACCGTGGCTCAATCTTCTTGAATACTTGATCATAAACCAATTTAGCTTCTTCAGATAAGTGTAAAATCTGTGTAGGCTCCTCCTCATTGTATTGTTCTCCCTGGACAGCGTTCATGACCAATTCAACTAATTTTTTTGATGATGCGTTATTTTCCACTGGAACAGTTGGTTTTCGTGTAAGTAAGTTTTTCATATTGGCGTTATACTTCTCTCTAATCGATCGAGGGACAGGCGTGCTTCTCGGCACTCTAGTTCCCATGGGAGAATTCGGGACAGCATAGAGAAAACGTGCGAGTAAACCACGCCCTGCTAACGCGCTCTCGGATAATATGCGATGAAGGTGATCGTTCTGCACTGTTAATCCGACAGATATCGTAGCTGTTTTTAGATAGATCGAACCTCCATTTTTTCGGTCGTAAGCATAGTCCTCGCTGCTGTGCCCTTTAAGGAAAATATCTACATTTGTTTTACTGCCTGAGTAAAGGCCAGCTATGATATCCAACACACCGCCTTCAGGACTCAGAACACCCATTCGGTTATGATTAACAGACATGTCCGTAATCAACTTCTCGGCAGTTATATCCTGTTTGACGAGCTGGGGTGGAAACAGTTCTTTCGTGCTATCCAACTTCCTTTGAATTTCCACTAGTCGGGATTGGTCGCTTAAAGTTCCTTTCTTAAGCTCCTTCAACGCATTGGAGTATTCTGCCTTTAAAGTATCGATTTCAACTTTGCGTTGTGCTATGGCCTCAGACATTTCCTCTCGTAGTTCAGCTTCATATGCCTGAATGGGAGCTATTACTTCGCTGAACACCGCTGATTTTCGACTTGCCGGGGGTAAAGCTACAATAGCATAGAGGCAAAGCGGCTCTACATAACCATCATAGACCTCCAGTTTAAAACGCCGCTGCACAGCTACAGAGATAGAGACCAGCGCCATCATAGCAGCCAGATCAACAGGTGTTTGTGAGAAGATTGCTAAAGCTTTAACGTAATCGCGCAACCAATCTGGGAAGATATTCACCGGAAACTCGGGTGCAGCGAAGTCCTCAAAAGGGGCTATTTCGGGATATTCCTCGGCATCTTCGTTATCGATAGGGGCATTAGATAGTTTATTGCTCCTAAGGATATGTTGTTTATATCCGGAATATTTTTCGATTTGCATATCTAAAGCGTTTGTAATGACCTTATCTCTATAGTCGGCACGATTTCCCCATTTCTCCCGCTTGCCTAACGCACTATTATCCATGATCCTTTCTATTTGCTCTGAGTCATCGGTGTAGAAAGCAAGTTTAAAAGCAAGGGCAGAGTCCGCTTCGCTCTGGCTAGGATATTTGGGGGTAAGAACTTTACTCCATCCCTGCTGATACAACTGCTTCCATTTAGCCCCTTTCGGCTCTCGGAATAGCTTTTCAAGGATTTCGGCATCCGTCAGCGCGTTTAGCTGACCTTCTCCCTGTTTCACGACAAGCGGTTTAGAAGAATGGCCACGCTCGGCTGGCTCAGGGAACAACTGCTTATACAGCGAGTTCAACTCGCTTTGCCGCTCCATGACTTCCTTCGGCTCCCCTACAACGTCGCCAGTGACCACGAAGAAGCGCTTGGAATCGTACATTTCGATTTTGTCTTTTCGACTTCTTTTACCGGGAATCTTTCCTTTCACGATAATGTGGAAGCCTGTACCCGACACGCTAAATTCTGTATAAGAATCCATGTTGGTAATAATCTCCTCCGCCCGAGCATCGATGGCGCCAGTGTCCGGGTCAATGCATTTATCCAGATCAATGCCGGTTAGCCCGCCTCCTTCCTTGAAGACGAAGCCAATACCGTCGAATCGCCCAGCTTGGCTACTAAGAAGCACATCAATTGCCTGTTGGAAGCTCATTTGATTTTGAACGTCATGTGGATCGGAAGGAACACCGTAGATATTACAAGGCACTTTAGCCGGTTTCTTTTCACCCTCTACGAATTTCCATAAAACCCATTGGTCAAGCTCTTTCAGACTCGTGGGGATGTTGTTGTAGTCGAAATTCATTGAGAACACAACCTTTCTTTCTGGTATGAGATTGCGAAATAAATAATTGAACAGCGGCTAGCCTTACAGCAACGACGAACATGGGCCCGCTGCCAGCGTTTTTCCTGTAACAACCACTTCAGTCAACGCGCGTAAACCAAAAAAATAGGCGGGTTTAAGCAGGTGGTGAGGGGTAGACCTCATAGCGCTCCTCCTTTCGGCTTTTACTGTGAATAAAGGGGGCGGGGCTGAAGTTTACACAGCAAAATCACATGCGGACGGTGATCAAATTTTCTTATCAGGTGGAGGCGGGGGAGAGCCAAGCACGTGTGGAACGATTCTCTATCAAGGAATTGGGAATTATGGAATTATGGCCTTCAAAGCGCCTGTCGTCCCGCTCCTAAGTAGGGGAGGTTAGAATTAAATTCAGGGGAATTTCGGCAGAGGCTGCTCGAAATTAGGGCGAGGCGTTTCATCTGGGAATGTTCATGCCGCGTGTTTCACATGGGAAATATGCATATTGGAGCAAAATTGAGAATCCATCGAAAGCAAAAAGCCCCACCAGCGATAACCGGGACGTTAATCGTCCATTGTATCGCAAGTGGGGCAGGGGAGAGATATGGAGACAGGGCGGGTAGGTGTGGCATACTGCCATTCTCATCTATCGACAAGTAATTGCTTTAGTGGAGTCGGGAACGGGGCTGCTGAATTGAATTTTAACAGCGTAGCCCATATAGCTAACGAGACAGAAGAGAGAACCGCGTATTTGAAACGTTCAAAGTGAACATGGAAGCGGGTTATAACGTGAAGTAGCCGAGGGAAGTTGGTGTGATTTATTGAATCCAGGTGTATTCAGAGAACAGCGCGGGGGCATTGCGTGACTATTACGTAAATTTGAAAAGACGAGCGTTAGCGAGTCACTCCGCGCGATAGCGCGGAGTGTAACCTTCACCATCCTTGAACTTCCCATAGAGCAAATCGCCCAGGGTTCTATGGGCATAGGATGCCCGCAAATATTAAGGTGGCTTTCACGTTCCTGCTTGTGACCTCCTCGCTTTGCTCGGAAGCCTTCGCTGCGCTTCGGCTCTTTTCATTCCTTCGGTTTTCTGGGAGAACATGTTATTCAAGTGAGGAACCCTCTTAGTTCTTAATATAGCGAGCACTTTTATTCGTTTTATTCGCCCACTCCCGACAGAAGTGTTGTTCTTGTAGACGATGGAGCGTTTCCATAAGAAACCTGTATTTCCCACATAAGAGCGCATGTCACGTTCTCCATAAAATCTGCTCATATGTCAGCCCTCCGACCGTATACTTATTCGGTTTTTCGCAAGAAATATACCATCCCATACCAGTAGGTTATCAATTTGTGCGGTATTGATCGAAAATTTCTATCAATTATTGGAGGAATTAGATTAAAACTTAGTTGGAAACGATGAAGTTGATAACCAGTAAGGCCTTATAGGTTATTCACCTCTGAACACTTAACTAGTGTAGAAGGTGCTCAATGGAAGTGGGATGTAACTACGAGTGGCCCGAGGGAAGCTGGTGTGATTAATTAAATCCAGAATTGATACGAGTTGTTTTTGTTAGCCAGCATAAGAAGAAGCCCCTGTATCGCTAAATTGGTGAATAAACGACGAGAATTGGCTCATAGGGGCTTTACGGAGGTTTCGTGGGTAGGGTTAACCAAACGCGAGGATTCGTGTGGGAGAGATAATTCAAACACCCCATAAACATTTCTTTGAGTTTATTGAATCAAGTTTACATAGACCAAGGTTAAACAAAGAGGAACTACGAAGTATACCGTGTAAGGAATGAAAAAATTGAATCCGCCGACCTTACGAATATGGTATTCCTGTAGTTTTTGATCATCTTTATTATCTTTGATAATCTTTTCGATTTTCTTCTCAGCGTGCCGAAGGTAGATGTTGTTAATAAAAAAGGCAAGCGGGACGTTAAGTAAAAGCATAAACACCAATCTAAACTCTAATGTGCTTAAATTCAAACTTGAAGTTACGACTAGCATAAACACGTTTGCGACTAAGAAGATGATAAATGCAAGGTACATCTTGCGGTAAAGCAGGAAAATGCCTCCGAGCCAGAAAGCTCCCCAATTCCATTTTGAGTTTTTGTTCCACGCTTCGATGTAATAATCATTGCTGGCGAAATTCCGTAAGTGCTCCTCTGTTACGATAGGATTTTTAATGTAACTCAAAGGTATACGCTCCCCTCTATTGCCGGATATCCAATACTATTCGACCTAAATAAGTTTAAAACCAATATTCTGTGCACACCTGCCACCCTATGTTCGATTCAGTGTGAATTTACACAGCATTATTTTTTTATGAATTCCTGTGCCTTTTCCAAGGCATCTATGGCATTTGTAGCTTCGTCCTCTGTTAGATGAAACCCTTTGCCCTCTCTCCAAGGTTTATCCATGGATTCCCTCCACCATTTTTGAAACGCTATGTACCGCTTTCCGCCCTTTTCGATAATTAGGGTTTTTATGGATTGAGTGCTTGATATCTCCCTGTCCGCTACAATATTGATTAGGCGAATGGTTTCATCCGCAAAAATTAATTTATCGTTGTCCATTTGATTGTTACCCTCCCGCTACTCTTCAAGAAGATGTATCAGGTCTTTTTTTACAATCGAAAAGCCCCGCTTCTCCCAGTGTTTCACAAACTTTTCTGTGCATTTGATTTCTATGCCAGAGGTGCCATTGCGCATTATAAATCCTTCTCGTTCTTTTGAAAGCTCATCAAACACGGTTATTTTCTCGTTCATGATTTAGTTCTCCTTTTGTCATGTAACATTTCTAAGTACAAGGATCGATGATTAAATAGTACTATTAAGTACTAAAATCATCAACTTTATTTTTAGTTGGATTGTCTGTAAGTGCATTAAGACCTCTTCTAACCTTGTAGTAGAGGTGGTTTTGTGAAATTATCGACTTTGGTCGGGGGAAGAATTAAGGCGTTGCGAAAAGCGAAGGGCTGGACCCAGGAGCAATTAGCAGAAGCATCATCACTTCATTATAGTTATATTGGTGGGGTGGAGCGTGGAGAACGCAATATTTCCCTGGATACACTTGAAAAAATTGTTGGAGCACTTCAAGTTCCACCTATGGAGTTATTTCGGATCGAGCTTGGAACTGATGCTGAAAGGGACCACCAGAAGGCCCTGGATGAGCTTATGACAATAATGGGAAGTAGGGACATCGAAGAGCTTGAGATGATTACGAAGATTAATCGAGATATCTTCAAGGCAATTGACGCTAAAAGAGGATGACGCATAAAAACGCCCCGGGGCTAACTTTTAAAGGTTAGACAGCCCTGGGGCGTTTAGTTTAGAAAACAGACAGTATTTTGACGTTAAGGATTTTCGATTCTGATTATGGATAAATTCAGAGCTTGTGTAAATTGATCTCCCGGAAGATGATGATTTTGAATCCAGTAATCGTAAAGATGACTTAACCCTGATTGATACGAAACTATGGGGATGCTATCAGGATGTGATGAGAGTTTATCGACGTTGTCTTTATAAATTGAATCATAGTATTGTAGGGCATCTTCCCAGGCTAACATTTTATCGACCTCCATTTGCCATTTGATTTGGTTTTACAAAGCAATCATAAGGAGATGAACGAATTAGAACAAATTTGATTCTCTTGAAGATTTGCAACAAAAAAATTGGATAAGGACTAAGTATCGGGTGAATAGTTGGGGATATCTCAAATTTATAAAGTATCTGGTGAATTTATCCATGTGGATCGTAATGCCAAAATTATGACAATATCAGCAGCCAATTGACAATATATGTGGTAAAATTGCCCTGTTGTATAGCGATTTTTAAGGGGCAAAGCAAGTTGGAAGCACTTAAGGGTTTATTGGGACTTATATTAATTGTATCAGTAGTCGGTTGGTGGCGGCCAGCCACGTTCGGTAATCGACTACCACGAAAATACTTTATTCTTTCAACAGTAGCTCTAATCCTGATAGTATCAATTCTTCCGAGAGGAAGTACGTCGTCATCTCAAACTACTTCCGGCTTGGATAAGATAACAATTGAAGAGAAACAAGCAGTAAAAAGTGAATCGAGTAGCAATCCAGAGGAAGAAAGAACAGAAACCAATTCGTTAAGTAGTGAAGAAAAAATTATTGAGGAGCCACAATTAGGTGGCCCTATCGAAAATTTTAAAGCCAAGTTTGGTACGCCGGACTCAAGGTATATGGATGCAATTGGCTATTATCAGGATGACATGTTAATAAACAGCGATGGTAAATATGTAATGGAGATATCTATGAGCTTTGTCGGGGAAACTTATTTAAAGAAAGAACCAGCTCTAGAGAAAATAACCCCTTACCTGCCAAGTGATGCCCAAAAAATCAAATCCAAATCAGATGGTCAGCGCATAGAAATACTATATAAGAGTGAAGCTGTTGCAGATGTTTTTTATGAGTGGTATGAGGCAAATAATAGTAAGGAACCCGGTCTAATACTATTGTCAGTCTCTGAGGGGGATCCAAAGGATGAATATAGGAACCGGGATGTGACTAGAGTTAGACTCGAATTAACGCATAAAAGTTTAGATTGGATTGTCAACAGTAAATCAGACAATTTTTTTAAGGGCTTCTTGTCGGTACTGAACAGGCGTCATATAGCCTAAGGTGCCATGGATGCGATGCTTGTTGAACCAATTCACATAGTCATCTAAT
>NZ_JBHSEP010000036.1:0-15714 GCF_042654645.1 Cohnella hongkongensis
TGTTTTTTAAATTCAGTTGTAAACGTACGTCGTTGTTTTTTAGGCACTGTAGAGATCCGCTCCTTAGCATGATAGGTTTATTCTACAAGCCCTTATTTTTTCTGTCCAACTTAGTGTAGCCGATCCACAAAGCATTAAGCCTTGTGTCTACTACTTTCGCGCTGATGGGCGGAGTAGCCCCGGTCCTCAGTGGATTTATTATTCAACTGTTTGGTTGGCACGGTCTTTTTGTTGTTTCTCTCTTGATCGTACTTATTATCCCATTTGTTGTGAAACACTTCCCTACTCATGTTGCACAAGGGGAAAAATTCGATGTCTTAGGAGCTATATTATTCTCCTTGGCAGTAGGCATTCTGGTACTAGGTATCAGCCTAAATCCTTATCTTTTAATAATTGCTGTCCTGATGCTTATTGCGTTTTCATTCCACATACGCGGGAAGAAAGCACCTTTTATCACCATCTCTTTACTCGCTAACAAAAACTCAGAAATTCCTTGCTCTCTGTATTTGCAGGCACATCTGCATATCCGGCCGCTTTATTTTTATTGCCCTTGGTTCTACAACAGGGCGGTAACTTGCAAGCAAGCCTGATCGGCATCGTCATGTTCCCAGGCGCACTGATTGGTTCGTTGTTCGGCCCTTACATGGGAGCACTTTCTCGCAAGTACAATGGCAGGATCATTATCCTAGCTGGTCATGGTTTTATGATTCTGGGAGCACTGCTTATGGCGGTTTTGCAAGACATGCCCATCGGCATTGGGATAGTCATGTTCATCTTTGCGCTCGGCTATACCACATTAGTATCATCCGCTGCCAATGTTGTGCCATCGACCTTGAAAAAGACGGAGATTGGTATCGGGATGGGACTCTTCACGCTTTTAAGTATTTTAGGAGGTGCATTTGGTCCTTCTATTTTAAGTCGATTTTTATCCTTCAATACTAACTTTACAATCTCCTTTATCATTGTCATCGTTATGTCGGTTATCGGTATTTTTCTAATACTCGCAACGCGAGCAGATAATTCCCAGGATGATCTGAACAGGCCTCCGGCCAATGGCTTAAGGTGAATTTAGAGATATCCCAGTGTACGTAGGAACGTATCAAAAAGGCCTTCCCGCAGCGCAAGACCCTAATGCACCTGATCGTGAAGAGGATCACGCTGGACGACAGGAAGCACATCGGTAGCGTCGAGCTCGCCTTCAACGAGGAGACCGAAAAGCATTTTTTAAGCTTAGCCCCTTCCGCTGAACCAATAGCATAACGGTGGGCCGGATGCGGGAATTCTGCAGAAAATCGTAAATCAACTGCATTATCCTTCTTTTATCACGGACGAAGGTACGGATTTATCGCTTGGAATCGGGCAGCAGAACTGATCGTAGCCGATTTCGGCAGTCTGATAAACTTGTGGCGGTTGCTTCAGGGTTAATGGAATATTATCAAGTTTAACAACTTTACTGACAGCAGTTGTCAGTGAAGTTGTTTTATTATAATGACAACCACTCATTACAGGTGAATGGTTGCTGTTACCTAGTTCGAATACATTTTCATCTTAAATTAAGTCATGTCACCATCGATCAGAAAGTCGCCTAATAGTGCGCCTCCCCCGCCTGCAAAGCGTCGCGAAACCGCCGGATGTCCCTAATCGGGGGGGCGCCATACATACGCGCGTATTCTCGGTTGAAATAGGAGGGACTCTCGTAGCCAACCTGAAAAGCCGCTTCAGCCGCTTCCATCGTTGAGGATAGGAGAAGGCGGCGCGCTTCTTGCAGCCTAAGTTGCTTTTGGTACTGGATCGGGGTCATTGCCGTTACTTCTTTAAAATAATGATACAAGGACGACGCGCTCATTTCAGCCTCCTCGGCTAGTTCGTCAACGCGCAAAGGCAATGCAAAATCTCGGTTTACCCTCTCGATCACCTTCGCGACCCGTTGTGCATGGCTGCCGATTAATGCGAATTGCTTGAGAGTATTGCCCTGCTCTTCCTGAAGTATCCGGTAAATGACTTCACGAACCGCATACTGCGCAAGTACCGGAATGTCGCGGGGCGAGTCCAACAAATGCACAAGGCGCATTACGGAATCGTGTAAAGAATCGCTCATCCGATTTATGACCAAACCGCGTCCATATTGGCGTTTTGGACTCTCGACTTGATCAGAGGCTTGGAGCACATCAAGGATTTGATCCATCGTAAATTGCAGCCGAAGAGAGAAATACGGCGCTTCTGGAGACGCCTCAACGACTTGCCCGGATATCGGCAACTTTACGGAAGCGGTCAGATAATGATCTGAATCGTACTGATAGACCTCTTGCCCCAGCATGACAACCTTCGAGCCCTGCGCTACCACGCACAGGGATGGTTTATAAACCGAATGCACCGGTTCGGATATTTGGGACGCCCGAAAAAAGCACAAACCGGGAATCAACATCTCATGCGTGCCATCTGTCATCGTAAAGCGCTCGATAACCTGTGCTAATTCCCCCCTCTGCATCGTGACCTTCCCCTCCATCTCTTCCCCCCCCCTTTAAACCCATTTCTTAGCCATAATATTATAACTTTTTGGAGGATTAGGCAATTGCATGAGATGATCCGGCTACCGCCTTACCTTCGAGTGAGAACATAATAATGAATATAGTAAGCAATCAAGATCAATTTATGACCCGATCTGGAAGGAGAGAGCAAGAATGAAGACAGACCAAGCAAATCCTCATCCCTATGTCGGAATGTGGGTTACCGCCGACGGATATATCCGGCATGAACTACTGCCAAATGGTCGGTACGACGAAGCTCGTGGCAATCGCAATAGCGCTTATCAAGGCAGCTATACCATCGAAGGCGATCATATCCAATATGTAGATGATACTGGGTTTACGGCTGATGGCGATTTTCGAGAAGGGGTGCTCTACCACGCAGGTATGATCCTCTATCGAACGTGACCGAAGGAAAGAAAAGAAACGAAGAACTGCATCAATTTAATTTGCGTAAGGAGTTTGGAATGGATAAACGAATATGGATTTTAGCAATTGCCTCATTTGTAGTAGGTACTGTCGAGCTCGTCATTGCCGGAATAATCGATATGATCGCACAAGATCTGAACGTTTCAGTAGGTACCGCAGGCCAACTGATTACAGTCTATTCATTAGTCTTTGCTTTTGGTTCCCCTATACTAATTACCCTTACCTCTAAAGTAGAGCGTAGAAGATTATTGACTGCTGCAATGTTTGTCTTTTTCGTAGGAAATATGATTTCTATCGTTAGCCCTACCTTTGCGGTTCTTCTTGTTTCGCGGATTATACTTGCAGCAAGTTGCTCGATTGTGGTTGTTCTTTCTGTTGTTATGGCTTCAAGTATAGTTGCACCCGAATTAAGAGGTCGTGCAATCGGTATTATTTTTATGGGGATAAGCGCATCTCTTGTCATCGGCGTCCCTCTTGGCACATTTATCGGCGAAATGTGGGGATGGCGCTCAACATTTGCTTTGGTCGGGGCCCTTACCTTAATCGTGGCATGGGCAATCAAACGATATCTACCACAGGTAGCTCCACGGCCAGGAGTCCAGTTGCGAGAACAGCTTCGAACGCTAAAGGACTCCAAAATTTTATCCGCTCATTCAATCTCAATATTACAGATGACTGGCCAATTCACAATCTACGCCTACATCACACCTTTTTTACATGAGATGATGGGGCTGTCAACGAACATGATCAGTCTTGTTCTGTTTGTATATGGATTAGCAGGTATAGCAGGAGGATGGATTGGAGGATGGTCCTCAGATAAACTTGGGAACAGCAAAACGATACTCATCACTCTCCTGTTACATGCGCTCGCTTTATTCTTGTTGCCTTATTCTACAGGTTCTATCTTTCTATTACTCATCGTAACCGTAGTCTGGTGTGCATGTAATATGGCTCCAAGTCCTGCCATTCAAAGCTATCTGGTACAAACAGCTCCGGAATCTTCGGATATCCAATTAAGCTTTAATACATCATCTTTACACATAGGAGTTGCAGCAGGTTCAATACTTGGGGGACTGATTGTCAACCATTATTCCGCCACAACGAATGCATGGGTTGGCGGACTGATTGTTATTCTAGCCATCATTTCAGCCATCTTCTCCTTAAATAAACAAAAAGCATCGACCGTTCCATCATAGGTGAATTGTAAATGGAGCTCTAAATAATGGAAAGCCCGAGCGTTGAATGCGTTCGGGCTCCTCCGCCATTCTAAACTCTTGAAGAAGATCCAAGCTTCTCTGAATGCTGGCTCTGATAATCGATTAGCAGTTGCTGCATCTTATCCACCGTGCCATCTGTACGAGGAACATGAATAGAAACGGTCAAATTAGAGTCGTTCAAGTAATGAAACGAAACCAGATCAAAATTCAAGATCCCTAGATTCGGACAATGCAGCGTCTTAGGTGCATCCATAGCATCGAGGACCTCATGGGAATCCCAAAATACTCGAAACTCCCTGCTAGCCTGTGAAAGCGCCTCGAACTGCTCGAACCACCAAGGATCGTCGACGTGACGCGCATACCCGGCATGAAAATTAGCAACGATTCGCTTGGCATGCAGTTCCCATTGGTCTCCCTTTAGAAAGCGGAAACGGGGAGAAGTAAACGTCATCCAAACCAGATTCCGCTCCCTTTCCGACATAACCGCGAGATTCCCATTTAATGCGCAGTAGGCATCATTCCAGGCAATGATGTTCATGCGCGCATCCATGACATTCGCAGGGGAAAGGTTCTGGCTATCCAAAAAACGTTGAAGTTCCTGAGTTGCCTTAGAGGGTTGCTTCGTACCGGTCAAGGGAAATTGCTTACGGGCAAGATGATACAGATGCCTGCGTTCCGATTCATCCAACCGAAGCACCTTCGCTATTCGATCAAGAACTTCAGAGGATACGTTGATATGACGCCCTTGTTCCAAATAGGTGTACCAATCCAATCCCACATCTGCCAGCAGAGCTACCTCGCTGCGGCGAAGTCCGGGTGTTCGTCTGCGTCGGGAATCCGGCAACCCTGCTTCCTCTGGGGTTATTCGTTCACGGCGTGAACGCAAAAAACGGGATAATTCCTCATAACGGTCCAATTTGTTTTCCATGATCTCCGTACCTCCTACCCATACATGAATGAACGTAGGATTTCCAATCCTACGATAACTAGATCTCTTCCTAGCCTCTTCGGGTCCATTTAGACTAGTTTATGTCCTCCTTAGGAGGAATAGCAAGAATGGATAGACAGTGATGATCGGCCCTACCTGTTAAGCTCCATTCAGACTCTATCATTGAGGTGATGAAAATGAACGTAGCCGCCATAGTCGGAAGCATTCGCAAAGATTCATACAACCTGAAGTTAGCTCGTTATATTCAAAACCGTTATCAGCATCATTTTCAGTTGGATGTGCTGAGCATTCGGGATCTCCCCTTTTACGATCAGGATATCGAGTCTGTTCCACCACAGCCGGTTATCGATTTTAAGGCGAAAGTCGCTGCTGCCGACGCGGTGTTATGGATCACTCCGGAATATAATTCGACTATTCCCGGCGTCATGGCGAACGCGATTGACTGGTTATCCCGCGTGGATCGAGTCATGATCGGGAAGCCCTCATGGATCGTCGGGTCCTCCATGGGATTGTTGGGATCGGTCAAAGCGCAGGGCCATCTGCGTGACATTCTGTTCGCATCCGGTATTTCCTCGCCGCTGTTGCCTGGCAATGAAGTGTACATTGGTCTTGTTCATGAGAAGTTTAACGAGAAGGGTGAGTTGACCGATGAACCTACCACTCAGTACCTTGATCTTGTAACGGACAATTTCGTGAAATGGATGAAGGAGCTCTCCCAATTGAAGCAGCTCCAAAGTCAAAATAATCAGAAACCTTGGAGGGAGTAAGATGTTTGAGCATATCGTGTTATTGAAATTCAAGTCCGATGTATCTATTGAAGTAAAAGAAAGTGCGCTAAAGCGCGCGCATGACTTTAAAGGGAACATTCCGGGGATCGTGGAGCTTAGCGCAGGGATTAACGTTACGGAGGAAATAGAGCATATGCAGGAGTTTACGCTCGGAATCAGAGTCACTTTCGAGAATCAACAGGCTTGTCGAGAGTATATTCAGCACCCCCTGCATCAAGGATTATTGCAATCCATTGGCCCGAATGTTGAAGGAATCGTCGTTATGGATTACCCGTTTGCTTAATGTTCGCTTTCCGCTAAGCATTTGAACGCGAATGGCCGCATTATCAACCTTTCCACTTCAGAGGCGGGTCAGATGTTCCCTGCATACAGTCTTTATGCGGGCTCCAAAGGAGCCGTCGAACAATTCACGCGGCAATTGGCCAAAGAGCTTGGAAATAAAAACATAACGATTAATGCTGTAGCACCAGGCCCTATAAATACCGAGCTTTTCACGGTTGGCAAAACACCCGAACAAATCCAGGGACTACTAAATACATTGTCTAGCAGATAAAACGAAAAGTACCACGGACCGCGGTCATTCCCTGACCCTGCATCATGTTGCCGCTAAGTTCCCCTGTCGGGAACGAGCGGCTTTCTCTTGACCTTGTTGTGGTACGTTAGCGATAACGTGTAGCAATTCGTTCGAGGTGCGTAACTGACTTCCCATAGGGTGAACTTGTATTTGGGGCGTCTGAATGAACTATCACGGTACGCTGCACTTAAAAAAACGCCATGTTCTCCATGAGTATGAAAATACCGCTCAAGCGTTATTCAACAACGCTTAGGCGGTATTTTCATTTCTTAGAAAGAAGGTACTTTACTCTCCGTTTCGTTCCGCAGCTGCAGATCCGCGACGCAAGGACAATGAAATAACAGCCGGGACGAGTCCAATGGCAACGCCAACTCCGCCAAGCAAACCAATGGGAGAACGCCGTCAGTAATAATAATATTCCCGAGTGAAAGAGCAAGCCTCCAAGGACAATACGGTATATGGCTGGATGAAGAAGTACGGCAGTGAGCCGGAAATCGTTGCAGCGCAAGCCTTTAAGTCTGAAGATCATCAATTGCGCGAATTGCAAAAGCAGATCCGAGACTTGCAAGAACTTCCGCCTCGGTCCGGATGAAGCTTCTTCAGCAATCGTCTGCTCTGCTTGCGTACTTCCTCATGCAAAGCAGCTCCCTCAATGCCGATGACGGTATGAAAGGGAATGCCTGTCCATGGGGATTGAACGTGACCCGATGTCGTGGAACTATCGCCATAGGTGCGGTTATAGCCTGACTTTTTACTGGCAGACGATTGGCTGTACAAGGCTTGAAGGCGGCTCTCGCTTTGTTGGAGCGCCTGTTCGAGATTGTCTTCTTCTACAGGGAATTGCCCTTCCCAAAAGTCGTACTCCAATTGTCGATACAGCGCTTCATACTCCTCCATTCGATCATTAAGCATCACAATGGCGGATCGGGTGTCTTCCGCCAGTATAAAAATGCGAAGCAAGGCATGTATGGATCATTCCGCATATCTAATGCAAACGCGCGCAACACTTTCTGCTTCTCTGGAACAACATGGTCAGCTAAAAATGTCAAAAAGCGCCGTTGACCTTCCTTTTCAAGCCTGGTTCCGATTTGTACGGCAAAATCAATATTTACGCTACGGCCTTTTAGTCTTGCCTGCCATTCGGGAATAAGATTCGTTAATGGCTTTACGATATCAAGCAAGTCATCGTCTGTGATGATGAACCTCTCGCTGGTGTCTTTCATCTTGCGATTCCGCCTCCATTCTGTCATCTCCCCTCCGTCTTCATAATTCGATATTTGCATGTACGCCCACCCTCAGCCATGCATTCAAAGCGCTGAACTTCTGCGCCCAGCACCTCCGTAAATAGAGCCATTTCGCATTGGCAAGCCTGTCGAAAAGAATCGGCGACCTGCAAAATCGCACAATTGGCTTCCTCCAGAATCCACGTCTCGTCTTCACTCTTATAAAGGCTGGCCATATAGCCCCTCCTATCCTGATAACTCGCTAGCGCGCGTACTCGGCCTTCCAGGTCATCATGAAACATGAAGAGCAGCAACTCTTGAGTCTATGCAACACTTTTCCCACAAAAAATGAACGCTCAGTCAGAAGGATCAACAAGGATGAAAATTATTTCATTGCAAGTTGATGCCTTCTTGTTGTAGAATAACAACAAATTTATATTTTGCCTATAGTAAAAACTTTTTCTTTTGTCCAATTTTCTTTTTTGTATAAGATGCACCTCCCACCATGCCGTGAAAGAGGGGCACAAGCGAGGAGGTTTCAGAATGACATTCGCGCAACATCACTATTACTCCCTTTTTCAGCCTATTGTCTGGCTGGAGAGTGAACGAGTCTACGGGCATGAAGCCCTTCTTCGTTCATTTGCAAATGTGCCGCCGGAGGATTTATTTCGCTTGGCTCGTACCTATCACTATTTGTATGAATTGGATAGCGACGCTATGGCCAGATCCATTTAGACGTATTTTCAACAGATAGGCAATTGCGGCTCGGCTACCTGGTTATTTGTCAATGTCTTTCCCTCCACCCTGCTAAACCCTGCGTTTAGCAAATGGATAGCCCGGGATTTGCTGGACAACCGATTCCCTTTAAGCCAAATCATATTGGAGATCAACGAGGCGCCCGAAGAAGAGAAGATGTGGGACATCGCCTTGCTGGGCGAGAAGTTGTCTGAAATGCGTCAGTACGGCTTTTTGATTGCGCTTGACGATGTCGGTTCCGGCGCTGCCTCGCTAAAGAAAATAGTCGAATACAAGCCCGACATCGTAAAACTGGATCGCTATTTCGGCAAGCAACTGGCCGTTAACGAAGCCAAACAAAAACGGGTGTCACTGTTCGCCGAATTTTGCCGGGGAGAGCGGCTGCTTGTCTTGGAAGGCATCGAACATGCCGATGATCTGTCCGTCGCCCGATCGCTTGGCGTTCCGCTCGGCCAAGGGTTTCTCCTCGGATGCCCAACTGCCGCTTGCAATCATTTATCATTTGACTATAGCCATTAGGAAGGATTCTTACATGTATGCATCAAAGCCGATTCAGCCTGCTTCAAGTTACCGTCGTACGATTTTTTGGGTTGTTTCCGGGTTGTTTATCACGCTGCTTGCAGCGATCATCTTCGCCAGCTCGGTCGGCCCGGTATCCATTCCATTTTCGCGAACAGCAGCCATTTTGCTGGAGAAGATTCGGCTCCCGCCCCCTGTCCCGTTTACGGAGCGGGAATGGCTGGTCGTTTCGCAGGTTCGCCTGCCGCGGGTGCTGGTTGGCGCCTTGGTTGGCATGGCGCTTGGCGTATCGGGCGCAGTTATGCAAGGGGTGTTTCGCAATCCGTTAGTTGAGCCCGGTTACGTGGGCGTATCCAGCGGGGCGGCGGTAGGGGCGGTATGCGCCTTGTTTTTTGGTTGGAGCCAGTTCGGGAGATGGGCGCTGCCTTTGTCCTCATTTATCGGAGCGATCCTTGCCGTACTGATCATACTCGCAGTTTGGCGAAGCAGCCGCAGCCGCTCCATCGCCACCTTGCTCCTGCTTGGCATCGGCATCAACTCGTTATTGTCCGCCATGATCAGCATTATGGTCGCGAGTTCGAGCAGCGATCAGGAGCTGCGCAGCATTATTTTTTGGCTGCAAGGCGGACTGGAAGCTCGAACCTGGGACCATCTGCAATTGATCAGCGTGCCAATTTTGTCCGGATGCCTGCTCATGCTGGCCTTTGGCCGCCATTTGAATATGATGCTGCTCGGCGATGATCAGGCTGCGACATCCGGCGTCCATATTCGGCTCGTTCGCTATCTTCTGCTGGCGCTTGCTTCCCTGATGACGGGAGCGGCTGTAGCGGTGAGCGGCATGATCGGCTTTGTCGGGCTCGTGGTGCCGCATATCATTCGCTTGCTGGCTGGACCCGATCATCGCCTGCTGCTGCCGGCAAGTGCTTTGGGCGGCGCCATCTTCCTTGTACTGGCCGATGTCCTATCGCGAATGGTTCTTCAGCCGGTCACCTTGCAAGTCGGGGTCGTTTGCGCCTGCATTGGCGCGCCTGTATTTATCGCGATTATTATTCGCTCGCGCCGGGGAGGTCATGCGCAATGAACATGCTTGTTGCCCATCATATTCACAGTTGCATCGACAATCGGCAAATTCTGCAGGATATCTCTTTGAGCGTCAGAGGAGGAGAATGCGTTGGCCTGATCGGGCCAAACGGCAGCGGCAAATCCACTTTGCTCCGGACACTGACAGGCCTGCTTCCACCATCTTCCGGGAAACTGAGTATTGCCGATCAGCCGTTGGAACGTTACACTCGCAAACAACTTGCAAAAATCATTGGTTATGTCCCACAAAATACGGCGATTGATTTCGATTTTACCGTACGGGATATCGTGCTGATGGGCAGATTTCCTCATTTGCCCTCTTTCGGCAATGAACGCGAGTTGGACCGGCTTATGGCGCAAAAAGCGATGCAACGAACGGCTACCTATCATTTGGCCAATCGCTATGCAACCGAGCTATCCGGCGGACAAAGGCAAATGGTGCTGATCGCTAAGGCGCTCTCCCAAGAGCCCCGCCTGCTCTTGCTGGATGAGCCGATTTCGGCGCTAGATATCCGCTATCAATTGCATGTGCTGGAATTGATGCGCAAGATGGCGCGGCAAGGCTTGGCCGTGGTTGCCGCTTTGCATGATTTAAGTCTGGCCGCGCGTTTCTGCGACCGCCTGATTTTGCTGCACAACGGAAGATTGCTCGCTGCCGGAGCGCCAGCAGAAGTGCTGACGCCCGCTATGCTCCAAACCGCTTATGAGGTGGATGCGGCCGTCTATACCGATCCCGTCACCGATTCGCTGTCCATTACGGCCATCCGGAAATCAAGCAGCCTTGATTCTCAAATCCATTAAAAAACACATGTATACGAGGAGAGATCACCATGAGCATCATGAAGAAATCAATCAAACGCTGGACATTCAACCTGATTCTGCTGACTGCATTGGGAGCCATGGCGGGCTGTGGTTCCACCAATGAATCTCCACCGGCCGACATGGAGCAGACGCCTGCTGCAGTCAGCCCAAGTTCTACAGCATCCCCCGCTCCAACAGCAACAGATCCTTATCCCCTGAAGATTCGGGTGAACGGAAGCGATATTACCATTCCTTCGAAACCTGAACGAATCGCGGCGCTTTCCCTTGATGCCGCCGAGGTCGTGTTGGAACTGACGGATGCGGAACGCGTAGCCGTCGTGCCGAGAAGCATCGAAAATCCTTCGCTCGCTTTTCGGACAGAGGAAGGCAGTCGCATAGCCAACAAGATCGCCGGCGCCACTTCGCTTGATCCCGAGGAGGTGCTGTCGTACAATGCCGATTTGCTGATCATGACCAAGCTGCATGACAAGGAAAAAGAAGCAACAGATCTGCTTGAGCAATCTGGCATTCCCATTATTTCTTTGGATTCGTGGAGCACAATGGAAGCTTTAATGAATAACATCACAACCATTGGCGCCGCTATTGGCGAGGAGAAGCAGGCAACTGCTGTCGTAGCGGATATACAAGACCGGCAGGACAAAGTCGTTTCCGCTGTAGCCAATGCGGAGAAGCCCAACGTACTGGTTGTCTCTCCGCTAGGACCAGGCACCGGTCCCTACTTGCTCGGCTCCTCCAATATTTCCTATGATTTGGTTCGCCTTGCCGGAGCTGAGCATGCTGCGGATCATCTTGGATTGACCCGTACGACCAAAGCAACCATTGAGCAAGTCATCAAGGCCGATCCCGACTATATTCTGCTTGTCGAATGGGAGGAAGGCAAAATGGATGATATGGATGAGGTAGCTCAAACGCCCGGATGGTCGACCTTGCAAGCCGTACAGAACGACCGAGTCCTTCGCATGCCAGCTCGCAAGCTGCTTAATCCAACAAGGTATTCTATCGATACATTGGAAGAAATCGCACATTGGCTCCATCCGGACCGGTTTTAAGCGAATTAGATTGAATCAGGGGCACTCAGCCAATCATCCCTTCTATGGAGGTGAACCTCAATGAAAGCGGTCCTTTTGCTAAGCTATGCTTCTTTGCAATCGATCGATGATGTTCCGGCTTTCTATACCCATTTGTTTCATGGCAAAACGCCGTCGCCGGAAATGATGGAGGAAGCAATGTCACGATTTCGCTCAATCGGAACGGCAGATCCCCTCGGCTCGGTGACTTCCCGGCTTGCAGCGGCTTTGGAGCAGCGGCTATCCCACTACTTAAACGAAGAAATTCGGGTGTATCAGGCGGCAAAGCACACCTCTCCCTTCGTGGAGGAGATGACGAGGCAAATCGTTGCCGATGGCGCTTCCCGATTGTATACGTTTCCCATGTCGCCGCTCTACTCCAGAACGGGAACCGTTGCCTACCACTTGCGCGTCCGCAAGACGATTGCAGCACTTGAAGCGGATATTCCGGTGGAGGAAATCAACCATTGGCATTTGCATCCTGAAGTAGCTCAAGCGCTAGGTAGGCGGCTGCGTACCGCGCTGCAATGGATATCCGCCGCTAATCGTCCGCAGACCACCGTATTGTTTACCGCCCACAGCCAACCTGGATCGCCTGCGGCTAATGGAGAGTTTATTGCCGCGTTTCACGAGATGGCTGCAGCTGTGGCCGCAGAGGCAAACTGGGATAGCTGGCAGATTGCCTATCGCAGCGCGGGACCGCATCCGCAAAAATGGCTTGGCCCCGATGTGCTGGACGTGATCGCGGACATTGCGCACCATGAAGGGAAAGCCGTCGTGATTTGCGATCTCTTGTCTTTAATCGAAAACATCGAAGCCGTCTACGATTGCCGGATTAACAGCCAAAAACGAGCCTCGACGTACGGATTGGAATTTGCATCAACGGAATTCCTGAATGATGCCGCAGACTACGTTGATGCGCTCGTCAAGTGTATTGGCGAACGGATGAACTAAGAGAAATGCCCCGGGATAAAATTGTTGGATCGAGGAAACATTAATCCTACTAATTATCCTGGGACGTGATGTGATGTTATATGAGTGTTGGATACGGCGTAAAGTTCGGTATGAAGGCCATCAATCAACTGGGCAATGTCCTTGTCATCGCCAAATGTATCGAAGTACTGATCTCGATATGGATGGGATATTGGTTTATGAAAGAAATCCCTTCCTGGAAAACGTGGTTAGGTCTTATTGTCATCATAATTGGCGTCATTTGGGTCAAGCAGAAGTAGGAATATGCTTATCTCAAAACAATGCTACTGTGACCACCTTATAAACGGTTGAGAGGGGCGAATAGATGAACTTGATTCCATCCATCATCATTTATGGATTCTCATTGTCCGTTATATTAACAACAATTATTTTAGTCACTTTGTATGTCAATCCTCGGCTGCTTCTGCAATCTTACCCTATTGCCATTCAAGGAGCTGTCAAGGGGAAGACTCGACTCGAACAACGGCAGACCAAGATTATCGGAATACTATTTATGTTGTTGCTTATAGGTCAGCCCGTTGTCTCTACAATTGCAATGAAACAATCGAATGGAGGCACTATCGCGTTCAGTGATGCATTCTTAAATGCGTTTGGCATCATGAGTATCTTTAACATCGTAGACTTCTTGTTGATTGACTGGCTAATTTTCTGCACAATTACCCCCCGCTTCCTCGTCATTAAAGGAACCGAGGGTATGCCGGATTATAAACATATTCGCCACCATGTGAAAGGCTTATTCATTGGGGCAGCATTATCTTTAGTTTTCAGTCTGATCCTAGCTTGCATTATATCGGTTATATTTATGTGGATGCCATGGGAGATCGAATCAAACCTAACTACATCACCCAACATTTTGCCCTTGTGCTGAAGAAGAATGGCATGCGTCATATCCGCTTTCATGATCTTCGCCATAGCTGTGCAAGCCTGTTGTTGGCCAATGGCGTCAGCATGAAGGAAGTTCAAGAGTGGTTAGGTCATAGTGATTATTCCACCACGGCAAATATTTATTCGCACTTGGAGTACATCTCCAAAGTTTCTTCAGCCAACACAATGAATGAGGTCATAAAAATATAAAAAAGCCCATTAGAATTAAATCTAATGAACTGTTCATTATTAATGTGGTACCGGTGAGAGGACTCGAACCTCCACGGGTCTCCCCAAACGATTTTGAGTCGTTCGCGTCTGCCATTCCGCCACACCGGCATATTCTGTTATCGAACTGGCGCGCCCTAAGAGATTCGAACTCCTGACCTTTTGATTCGTAGTCAAACGCTCTATCCAGCTGAGCTAAGGGCGCAAGCTTTGAGGTTGTTGGAGGCGCCACCCAGACTCGAACTGGGGGTAAAGCTTTTGCAGAGCTCTGCCTTACCACTTGGCTATGGCGCCAGATTCAAGATTGAGATGGAGCGGAAAACGGGATTCGAACCCGCGACCTTCTCGTTGGCAACGAGATGCTCTACCACTGAGCTATTTCCGCATATAAATGGCTGGGGATCTAGGATTCGAACCTAGGAATGACGGAGTCAAAGTCCGTTGCCTTACCGCTTGGCTAATCCCCAAAGTCTATTCGAAAAAACGATGGGGCGGTCGAGGGGAATTGAACCCCCGAATGTCGGATCCACAAACCGATGCGTTAACCACTTCGCCACGACCGCCATGAATCATAAAATTATCTAGTTGGCAGGGGCAGCAGGAATTGAACCCACACTAACGGTTTTGGAGACCGCTGTTCTACCCTTAAACTATGCCCCTACGGAGAATAGACATGCTGGTGGAGGATGATGGATTTGAACCACCGAACCCGAAGGAAGAGATTTACAGTCTCCCGCGTTTGGCCACTTCGCTAATCCTCCACGTCAGGAGTGAAATGGTGCCGACTAGAGGACTTGAACCCCCAACCTACTGATTACAAGTCAGTTGCTCTACCAATTGAGCTAAGTCGGCTCAGTGTTAAATTGTCTTAATGGTGGCTCGAGACGGAATCGAACCGCCGACACGAGGATTTTCAGTCCTCTGCTCTACCAGCTGAGCTATCGAGCCTCACATGCTCCCCAAGCTTCCTGGGATAAAAATGGCGGAGCCGACGGGATTCGAACCCGCGGTCTCCTGCGTGACAGGCAGGCATGTTAGGCCTCTACACCACGGCTCCGCGCTACTCGGTAATGAGCCGAGATGAGGATTTGGTTGCGGGGGCAGGATTTGAACCTGCGGCCTTCGGGTTATGAGCCCGACGAGCTACCGGGCTGCTCCACCCCGCGTCGTTATTGAGCAGTGCGCTTACTAAGGCGACATTTCTTATCATACCTTATATCGCCTATGTAATGCAACCCTCAATTGATTCATTCTGTTGTAAAATTGGTGACCCCTAGGGGATTCGAACCCCTGTTACCTCCGTGAAAGGGAGGTGTCTTAACCACTTGACCAAGGGGCCATGCTTACTTGGGACTTCATGGCGGAGAGAGAGGGATTCGAACCCTCGAGACGCTTTAGACGCCTACACGATTTCCAATCGTGCTCCTTCGACCAACTCGGACACCTCTCCAAATGGCTCCCCGAACAGGACTCGAACCTGTGACAACTCGATTAACAGTCGAGTGCTCTACCAACTGAGCTATCAGGGAATGTAAGCATGGTGCAATTATGGATCCGGCCTGGCGACGTCCTACTCTCCCAGGACCCTGCGGTCCAAGTACCATCGGCGCTGGAGGGCTTAACGGTCGTGTTCGGGATGGGTACGCGTGGAACCCCTCCGCCGTCATCACCAGACCAGAT
>NZ_JBHSEP010000037.1:0-14832 GCF_042654645.1 Cohnella hongkongensis
AAATTTGGAGTTGTACAAGAAGCTGACGACCCCCGATTTCTAGCTGTTCATCCGCTAAAAAATTCCCCACGACTAAGATGGGGAAAAATGCACGATTTTTTTGGGGATTTTTGCTTGACGAAATACACTACCCACGGGAGAGATCGAAACGCTTCTAACCAACGTAGGTGCAGACGAATTAAGTTACGAAGCGAGCAAACCCCTGTATTTTAAACGTTGGGGTATAGAGACGCGCTTTGACGAACTCAAACATAAATTTGAAATTGAGAATTTTTCCGCACTGAAACCGCAATTAATCGAACAGGATTTCTACGCGACGGTATTACTGAGCAATATGGCTTCCGTATTCGAACAAGAGGCAGAGCAAGCGATGCAAGACAAACAACGCACACAAGCGCTGAAGTATACGGAATACCGGATCAATAAAAATATACTGATTGGCAAGTTGCGTAATCGCCTGATCGTGATGATGCTGGAAGAGGATGACGAACGACGGGAACAGCTTCATGCCAAGTTCGTGGAAGAACTTCAGCGCAATATTGTCCCCGTCGTTAAGGATCGCTCTTTCCCACGCGAAAAGCAAACAAAGGCCAACAAGTTCACCAAGACTAAACGACGCGGCCTATAGCTTAAGTTGACAACATTGGGGGGGGGGGGGGATTTTTTATTGCAGCCACATGTTGAATTGGAAAAACTATTTTTCAAACATGGCAAAAACCCTAAAAAAACACTTGGCAAGTTCCAAATTCCTCCAAAATCGCGCGAAGGGGTATGACCCTTACTACTCGCGATTGGAGCGTGTTCCACTTGAAACCTGTATTCGTTCCGCATTCGGATTACCAGGCTTTTATTCTTCATCAGCTTCACACCCATTACGGTCCCGGCGTTGTCCTCATCAACAAAGATTGGCCGCTTGCTGCCAAACTCTGGATGACCGATCTTTCCGCCATCACGACAATGCTCGAAGACGACTACTCGGATCAGGGGCCTGAACCCCGCGACCCGGCGTCTATGCTGCGTTCTTACCTGCTCCTTCTCATGACCAATCCCCACATGGGCATTACCGAATGGGTTGACGAAATGAAGCGTACGCCGATCTACGCCATTCTTAGCGGTTTCCCTTTGGACGATATTTCCGGCGTCGGCACGTTCTACGACTTCTTTCCGCGTCTGTGGGGGGGCAGTCGACAAACACATCAAACCCCGGAAACAACGTAGATGCAAAGGCAAAACCAAGAAGGGCAAGAAGAAAGGCGAGAAGGCCCCGACCACAACACCCGGCAGAGTCGAGCGCTTGGTGAAATGGATGATGCGCCATGCGGATAAGAAAACGGTTTTGCCTGCTGACAAGCTATTCGATTTTTTTCAATCCCAGATTGTGTCGGTGTCGGTAAAGCTCGGTTTGCTCGGGGATCTCTCGGCGCTTAGCGCCGCCGGCGATGGTACACCAGTCGAGACTTGCGCCTATCCCCGAAGCAAACCGTCTTGTGATTGTCGTGCCTGCGGTATAGCTGAATGCAATCATTCTCATCGTATTTACTCCCAACCCGACTGCAACTCGGGCTGGGATAGCGCCAGGGAACGGTACTTTAACGGGTACCACCTGTACATGATCTCCGCAGCGGACAGCAAACACGATTTGCCTTTATATCCCAGACTGCAGCCTTTCCAGGCACGACGCTGTCAGTCTGGTGGTCAGCGCAATTGAATTCAAGCAACGTTTCGCCTTGGGCACGGTAGATAAGATGCTCCTTGATGCCGCTCATGACGCCGAATCTATTTATCTCCTTCTGGCGCATCAGGGGATGGAGCCCTTTATTGACCTGAACATTCGATCCAAGAAGAATACGGCCAGCAAAACATCCAGCGAGATCAAAATCTCCCCAAAGGGGATTCCGATTTGCCCGAAGGGCAGGGAAATGCAGCCCAATGGCACAGATCTCAAACGGCATCGTCGCAAGTGGAGATGTTCGCCTGAATGCGGTTGTTCTACCGCCAAGTACGGTCGCACCTTCTACACGAAAACCAGCGATGATCCGCGACTGTTTCCTAAAACCCCGCGTGATTCGGAGAAGTGGAAGCTCATTTACAAACGTCGGACCTCCATCGAGCGCTCCAACAAGCGGGAGAAAGTTGACTACCATCTGGAACTCGGGCGGCATCGCTCCACCATGATGTGGTACATGCGCATCTACGGCATTATGATCTGCCAGCACATGGATGCCTGGTACGTCAGCCAGAAGGACGAATGGGACAAACTGAAATCCTTGTTTTATCCAGCAATCGCCTAATTTTTTTGAAAATACCGTTTCGCAAATTGGCGGAGTCTACTCTTTTTTGAAACTGGTTTTCATAATCCATTATTTCCAGCTCTATTTTCGTATTTCCTCCGTCATCTCCCCTTTAACCCCTGTCTAATTCCGAGAGGCTATTTAAGGGTTTTTCTCACGAATACTCAGCCATTCGCAGGATTTCATCGATGCTGATGTCAGATGCGGTGGCGGAACGAGCAGGCGGTTGTCCGTCGGAAACGCGTTCGGGTATGCGGGAACAGAAGGTATGTCATGCCGTACTTTCGTCTGGTGCTCTCCTGCACGCTCCACTCGTCCTTTGGCGGTTCACCCTCCCATGTCTCAACGGGTCATCGCCCTTCCATTCCTTCGTTGTATCTGACCAAGGCGTGAAGACCGATCGTGTTTGGGGGACGGGTCTTCGCCCTAACTGTTGTCACACTCGGTTCTCTGTGCGTTCTTTGTCGATGAATCCTGCAAATGGATCAGCATTCGTAAGCGACGGGTGAGCGAGCCTGTTACGCGTCACGTAAGCGGCGTACGGTACGTTTCTCCCTGATGCATCGTCACTCAGGCGACAGCCAACTGTGGTAGCGTGTTCCGGTACTTTTCTCCCCGTTGAACCATGCCAATCACAATGCGCGCCAGCTTCCCGATCAGCTTGACGATGGAAGCCATCTTCGACAGGCCCCGCTGTTGGTTTGGGAAACGAACTTCTTGATGTAGTACGGGGAGGACGTGAAGTTCCGGTTCAGCTTGGAGCCGAATCCGCTGTGACGGGTTCGGCTGCGGCTGAGCCCCGCGTTCCCGTCATTTTGGAGAAGCATAAGGAATAACGAAAAACAGGAAAAGGCGGAGAAAGCGATCCGCTTCGTCCTGTATTGTTTGTTTTTTGAATGGCTCCAACTTTCTCCTAAAGGCTGTTCAGGTATCTTTGTCGAGCACGGTTAATCCCGCATTCTTAAAGCTTGATTACTTGAGTGTTGCAAAAATCTTGTTGTCGACAAAACTAAGTTAATGCCATGATTTTAGAAGCTTTATCGAATGTCTAAACAGTTTCTGACGCAGCACTTCTTGGAATCTCAGCGTCAGGACTGGATGAAGAACGACAAGCACCTCACGCTTGGAGATGTGGTGTACCGAATTCGGCAAGCGTATTTCGGGCAGATCATCGTGTATGTTTATCAGCAAGCCTTTGAAAAGAAGCCGTTATTCGACATCCTTAGGTATCTCAAGATATCCGCCTAAACTGCTGTTCTCCGATACCAACTAAAGGTTTGCCCATTTGAGGTGCTTTCCTCAGGAAATCGCAACACTCAAGTTGATTATATTGCTCCAGTTTCATCCCTTACTATAATGAACTTTAGAAAATTATATCGATAATAAACTGACTAACATGTATAATTAATATTGTGGATATCTCCATTTATGGATTGTTTCTAGTCGAGGTAATTGTGGGGGCGTCTATTGTGGAAAAAAATAAGAAAATCACGTTATTATTATTTTTTGGCTCGTCATTTTTATTTATTTTATGTGTGGTTATTATCTTTTTTTTCAACCATCATTTTAATTATTGGCACTATTTTTTTAATATCTTTAGTTTAATTTCTGCTATTATTTATATTTTTGTCGGCTATAGATTAGCTTTTTCTGAGGACATCAAGGAATTATTAATATCTATATTGTGGCCTAGCATATTGAGTTGTATAATTTGGTTCTTTTTGTTGTTACTCAGTTTTTCTGGTGGAAATTCCGGAATGTTAGGGAATGGAATCGCTTGGATCTTTTACTATCCGATAATCTCTCATTCATTAGTGATCTTAAATCTATTCAAGGGTGTAGTCGAGCCTAATATATTGTTAGTACTCCCTTTTAATTTTATGCCTGTTTTATTGTTTTTAATCGGTATCCACCTTAAACTGAGATTTAAAAAAAATTAAATCTATTATAAATCCATTCTATAATAAAATTAAAATGCCGTTTCGACAAGAAACGGCATTTTTTGCTATATGGCGTGCCCAGCTAAGCACGCATCTTCTAGCCGGTGAAAATCCGGTCGTGGGAGGGGCCAAGCCCCCACGTAGCTTGGATACTTGCGCATTGCGAAATCTGTGCGTAAAAGCGTATCGACAAAAGTACCTGCCAGAGGCAGGGCGAGCGACATGCCAGGCCGTAACATGAAGTGAATCCTGCCGCGTCGTCAAAAAGGCCTCGCAAGAGGGAAAAGAGGAAGTCGAGTCTCGCATATATGGATGAAGACCACGGAAGCTGTCTAGATCTTGGAGCGACAGCGAGGAATCCTCCGGCGTATGGGGATCGGCATGGTATGAAAGAAGAGGCAGTGAACTGGGGAGACCCTCCCCTGCACGGAAGTTTTTTTTTCGTAACGAGATGCTCTATAAGCCAAAGGTGAAGTGAGCCATCTGCAGGAAGGGAGTCCGAGGGGCGAATAGTACCGAAGAACGCAGGACAACACAACCTGCTGGAGGGAAGGCGCCCTGCTTTGTTCAAGCTTCTCAAGGAGGTACGAGTGAGTGAATGCCAAATGGCTAACGACACCAAAGGAAAAAGTTCAACAACTCCAAAAGAAGCTAGGTCATGCTGCCAAGATAAGCAAAAGCAGAAAGTTCCATGCGCTGTACGACAAAGTGCAACGGTTGGATGTGCTGGAAGAAGCGTGGCGTAGAGTACGGGCAAATAAAGGAGCGGCGGGCATCGACGGGGAAACCTTGGCGGACATCGAGAAGATCGGTGAAGATCGATTCCTAGCGGAATGCCAAGAACGTCTCATGAAGAAGTCCTACCATCCTCAGCCCGTACGCCGCCATTACATTCCAAAGAAGGACGGGCGGAAACGCCCGCTCGGCATCCCGACGGTTAGAGACCGCGTCGTACAAATGGCAACCAAACTCATTATGGAGCCCATCTTTGAGTCTGATTTTCAGGAGTGCTCATTTGGCTTTCGTCCGAAACGAGGCGCGAAACAAGCTCTGGAACGAATTCGTAAGGCGTGCAACCGCAAAGGGAATTGGGTGGTCGACGTCGACATCCAAGGATACTTCGACAACATTAACCAAGAGAAACTGATGAAACTGGTGGAAATGCGCATCAGTGACAGGCGTATTCTCAAGCTAATCCGGCAATGGCTCGGGGCAGGCGTGATGGAGGAAGGAACGGTAAGGCGTTCCGACCTAGGCACACCGCAGGGCGGAGTCATATCCCCGCTGTTGGCAAACATCTACCTGAACTACTTCGACCGATTATGGGAGAAGCATGGCAAAGAAGTCGGGGAACTGACGCGGTATGCAGACGATTTCGTCGTCGTGTGCAAGACAAGGAAGGATGCGCTTCATGCGTACAAACTGATCCAAGCGATAATGGAGCGACTGGAATTGACCTTGCATCCGGAGAAAACGCGAATCGTGGGGTTATGGACGGGAGAAGAAGGATTCGACTTCCTCGGCATGCACCACCGGAAGGCGAAAGCCGAAACAGGACAGAGCCGCGTGTACTACACGACTCAGCAATGGCTCTGCACAAAAGCGGAGAAGCATATTCGGGAAGTGGTAAAGGAGCGACTTGCGCCGCCGAACATGCGGCACAAGTCGTTTCAAGAACATGTGGACTGGCTGAACTTGAGGATTCAAGGCTGGAAAAACTACTATGCGACTCCGTTTAGCACGAAATGGATGACCAAGTTGGACTGGTATATCCGAACGCGGCTGACGAAGTGGTACGCGAAGAAGCGCCAGCGAAGAAACTGGCGCAGCTCTGGATATGAAGTGAGGCAACTAAACCAAATGCATGGACTAAAGACGCTTTTGTAAATCGCATGCGCATGAATGACGAACATCGGAAAGCCGTATGAGGGAAAACCTCACGTACGGTTTGATGAGGAGGGGCTGAATTATTTTCAGTCCTTCACTCTAGAAAAATCATTATATAACATTAAAATATTCTCATCGAATCTAAATATTTACTCAAAAGGAGAAATTCCCATGAAGTTACTCAAGTCTGCAGCTTTATTATTGCTAGCACTTGTATTGTTTTCTTCAAATTTATCCACCATATATGCAATACCTAGTAAAGTAACTGCATCTGGAGGCCTTTTTGAACATTCGGATGAAAATAATGAAAGAATTGAATATATCATCTCCTATAAAGAAAATCTGCCATATAATGAAGCTTTGGAGGGACGAGGAGATTTACAAAGTTCAATTGCTTATACTCCATCGCAGTCTTATATAACGTTATTTCTAACAGAAGAAGAAAAGCAGTTACTGTTAAGTGACCCTCTGGTGGAGTACGTTGAACCCAATGCAACTGTTTCCTTGCTTCAGGAAGGTGTGCCAACTAAAAATGGAGACTCTTATACTTATAGGAATCTTTCAGGCGAAACCACTTCCTGGGGGGTGCCAGCAATTGGTGGGGATATTGCACATCAAGCAGGAATTAAAGGCCAGGGCGTCAAAGTTGCAATTCTAGATACCGGGATTTCCCCACACACTGATCTTCATATATCCGGCGGCATATCCGTTATCGATAGTGTATATAGTAACTTTGATGACAATGGTCACGGGACACATGTAGCTGGTATCATTGGTGCGAAGATAAATAATACTGGTGTAGTTGGAATTGCACCGGAGACAGAATTGTACTCCGTCAAAGTATTAGATCAGTTCGGCAACGGAAAATACAGTAACGTTATTGCAGGTATCGATTGGGCAATTGAAAATCAAATGGATATTATCTCGATGAGTTTTGGTGGGCATCAACCCAGTCAAATCTTGCACCAAGCTATCCAGCGTGCTACAGATGCCGGCATTATTGTCGTGGCTTCAGCGGGAAATGAGGGGACTGGTGAAAACACGATGTTATATCCCGCATTATTCCCTGAAGTTTTATCTGTCGGTGCAGTAAATAAAAATTTTGAGCGTTCTGTGTTTTCAAGTACCGGTGAAGAGCTTGATCTGGTTGCGCCCGGGAATGCGATTTTAAGCACTACTCAAGATGGGGATTATGGCTTATCTTCGGGAACTTCTGTTTCGGCTCCTTTCGTAGCTGGTGCTGCTGCTTTAATATGGTCTCAAAATCGTGATTGGACGGCTGAAGAAGTTAAAACAAATATGTATTTCAACGCTACGGATCTCGGAGAACCTTCTCATTTCGGGTATGGGATTGTGAACGTAGCCAAATCTTTAGGGCTCTCGTCAGTCCCGATTCCGCCAGTCTCACTTGAAAATACAGAAGATGGATATACGTGGATACCTCCTGTTGGTAATTCAGAGGAAGGAGATGTATCTATTTCTGCATATGATAAAGTGGGGGATCAACAAACTGTTCGTCAGGGACAAAGCGCCACTGTTTCTCTCAAACTGGAAGAAACGAAATCAATTGTATATATTGGCGTATTTAATTCTGCAGATGACAAAATTGGTGGAACTACATACAACAATCAGCAAGCAGGCGTTCCTATTTCTTATACATGGAATACTAATGAGTTCACGACTCCGGGTACGTATAGAATTAAATATGCCTATTCTGGAACGACTACTGTAAACTGGTTTACAGTATATGTTGTTTCTACCCCTATTCCAGGAAGTCCTCCAAGTGCTCCATCGGGTATTTTCTATACGTCGACCTCTGAAACGATAAAGGTAAATTGGAGCCCATCCAGTGGTGCCACCAGTTACAATCTTCGAATGAACGGCAATGTAGTGAATACACAAAATTACACTTATACCTATTTTAATCTTCAGCCGAATACTTACTACCCTATTGAAGTCGCGGCTGTAAATAATTACGGTAGCAGTGCCTATGTTGTAATTTCTCCTACGCCGAAAACAGAGTCACTCACAGTCGATGCTCCTACAGGGTTATATGTTAGTGCATTAAATTACAATAGCATCACTATTAATTGGAACAACATGGGAAGTGGTCTTCAATATGAGATAAGGCTAAACGGATCTGTTGTTGGGACTACCAGCAATAGAACTTATACATTTTCAAATTTACAAGCAAATCAACTACACACATTAAGCGTGGCAACAAAACATACATCTGGATCCATTAGTAGCCCAACTACGATTAAAAAACGAACATTATTTCCTGTTCCCACAGGACTAAGCTCATCAAATGTTACTGAGGATTCATTAGTTCTAAGTTGGAATGCCATAAACGGAGCAAGATTCAGTATTCAGAAAGATGGGCAGTATTTAGATTCCACAAATGTGAACTCTTATACCGTTACAAATTTATTACCCAATAGAACTTATTCTTTTTCTGTTGCTTCCAAAAATGGTGATGGAGAGCTGAGTGCTCTGAGTTCTACGCATACAAGAAAAACTCTTGCAGATAATGTGAAACCAACAATAAATAACTTTTCAATTTCTGGAAACGCCCCGTATTATACTGAAAGCTATGTTGATTTTAGTATTTCCTCTTATGATAAATATGGAATTGCTTCACAGAAATTTATTGTCAAGAGGGACAATTTTGGTCCACTAGAGTACATTGTAAGCCCGACTGCTACAAGGTATTCCTTTCTAGCCCCAACGGAGGGGAGTTATCTCTTTACTTTGGAAGTACAAGATATAAGCGGAAATACTACCACGAAGACAATTGGGCCAATTAATTTTGTGAAGAAAAAGGATATTGTGATCTATGTTCCTGGGTTTATGAATTCACAAATCAAAGAAAACGGGAGGGTGGAATGGCCAACTATGCGTCTTCCATTATCTTACAACCCTCTAGCCCTAAATACAAACGGAACACCAAAATACAACACTAGTGTTGGTGAAGTGTTTGAAAGAGTTTATTTTGATTTGTGGCCTTTACCCTCAATTGATGTTGATTACGGTGAAAAGTTCTTAAATAAGTTGCGTAACAGAAATGTTGAAGTGGTTAAGGTTGCATACGACTGGAGAACAGATCTTCGTCAGGCGGCAGTTCGACTGCAACAGGCGGTAAATAATGTTTCAGCACAATATCCTGGACAGAAAGTAACAATTATCACTCATAGCATGGGTGGGATGGTTGCTCGTTACTATTTATTAACAGATCAAAGCTCTCAGCAAAAGGTAAAAACTTTTATCAATATAGTCGCACCTAACTTAGGTACCGTACGTTCATTACAAGGCCTAATTGCAGGCGATGATTTAGATGCTACCAGTTATGGGTATTTCCCATTTACTATAAATGAGGCCCATACTATGGTTCAAAATTTTCCATCCGTATATCAACTGCTCCCAAGTAAAAAGTTTGTTGATGCTTATGATAGAGTTTATTCTACTGATTTTAAGAGTTATTTTAAATTTAATGATTGGTTAAGACCCAAAAACAATGTTGACACTTACGAGGGAACGAAATCATATATAAATACTAAACATAACTCAACACTGTATGAGGATCCTGAAAGCCCGACGTCATTTCGATATGTTATTGAAAATGGAGCGCTTCCTTCTTCAATTAAGGAATATCGGATTGTGGGAACTCGTGGCTCTACTATAATAAAATTAATTCGGGAAGTTCCTAATACAAGAGTAGATGCTGGCAATCGTTCAGAAAGGTTTATGGCAATTTGGGGGAAAGGGGATAAAGTGGTTCCTCTAATTAGTGCGGAATTCGACAGAGTTGGAAATTCTACTAACTATTATGTTGACCAAACTCATGTAGGAATCCTTTCGCCTTATACAGATACTAATGTTTCTCCTATGTTTGAAATAGTAAAGTCGATCGTGGTCGATAATTCACCTATTAGTCCTTCTAGCTATCCTAGACCATACGTATCTTCTGTAATCGGAACAGCGTTGGATATCAGATGCCCGGTTAATGTTTTAATTACTGATCAATTTGGCAACACTGCGTTTGTCAATGAACATGGTTTTGTGGAAAATCAAATCGAAGGTGTAGCGTATGAAATTGTTGGAGAATCGAAACTCATATTTGTAGAGCAAGGTGTAAACGTAAGTTTTGCAATCACTGGATATGATGAAGGCGATATGAGTATTGGCATTACGAAATACGAGAACATTGGACCAGTTACAGTAAATGTTCTGAACAATGTTAGTATTAAAGACACTACCGAGATTAATTTTGCTGTTTCTGGTGGTCAACCTGATACAGCATTAATGGACATTAATTATGATTATAACGGTGATGGTAATATTCAAGTGCTGCACGCTACTTCTGTGCTTACGCCTACAGAATACCTAGACGGCATTGCTCCTATAAGTTCACATCACCTGACAGGAGAAGAAGGCTCTAACAACTACTATCGGACTCCCGTAATTGTCAGCCTGCAACTAAATGACGGTAACGGAGGGGAGAAGATTTATTATTCTATAAACAACAGTACATTAATGGAATACACAGCACCTTTTGAGATATCGGTAAATGGAATCAATACCCTTAAATATTATTCCGTTGATAAAGCTGGAAACAAGGAAGAAGATAAGGAAATTGAGTTTGCAATCGATACGGAAGCGCCAAGTCAGCCATCTAATTTGCATGTGTCAGATCGGAGTGACTCAAGCATTACATTTAGTTGGAGCAAAGCGACCGATAATATTAGCAATGTAAGGTACGAGATCTACCGTAATTCCATTCTGGTTGATACAATAAACGATATTTCTTATACATTTAACAATCTTAGTTTGGGTATGGATGTTTTATTTAAGGTAGTTGCTATTGACGAAGCAGGCAACAAGTCTATTGCTAGTGAAGAAGTAAAATCTTCTGTCTTAGATTTAATTCCGCCAATTACGAATCATATAGTTGAAGGCAGCATTACAAATGGTTGGTATACGACGGATATTACATTAACCTTGGATGCAACAGATGGCTTAGGCAGTGGAATAAACAAAACCTTTTACAAGATAGATAATTTACCAGTAGTGGAATACACTACTCCTCTAGTGTTAAGAGAAGAAGGAACCCATATTGTAGAATTCTACTCTGTAGATATCTCAGGTAATGTGGAGGAAGAAAAGAAATTTGAGTACAAACTTGACAAAACTGCTCCATCGTCTCCAACAAACCTTCATGTTTCCGATCGAACGGAATCGAGTATTTCTTTTACCTGGGATCAATCAACAGATAATTTAAGCAGCATCAAGTATGAGGTCTATATTGACGGAGTGTTTGTAGAAAATATAATAGACAATTTTTATACAATTTCAGGACTTGAACTTGGTACTAATGTTTCATTTAAGATAGTAGCAATAGATGAAGCGTTCAATAGGTCCTATGAAAGCGAAGAGATTAATGACACGATAAAAGATACGATTGCGCCAACTTCGACTTATGTAGTAGAAGGAAACTTGAACAACGAGTGGTACAACTCTGATGTAATTGTGAAATTAACTTCTGATGATGGTATCGGTGTGGGAGTTGATAAAACTTTTTATTCAATTGAGAGTCAAAATAACAATCAGCCATATTCAGAATATTCCTCTCCAATTTTAATCGACTTTGAGGGTGTAATTACGATTAAGTTCTACTCAGTTGACAAAGTTGGGAATATTGAGGATGAAAATTCAATTGAATTAAAAATAGATAAAAAAAGCCCTCCTGCACCTGATATTGTAGTCAAACGGGACTCTGTTGCTTGGACCAAGATTGATAATCTTACTTGGAAGCATTATGGTGCACGAATTACGTTAATAGTGGGGACGGATGATGGTAGCGGAATAAGTAAAACCCAGTATAGAATTGGGGAATCTGGAGAATGGGTTGATTATTATCAATCACTAACAGTTACAAGTACGGATTATTCAAATATTACGATATTCACTCGATCGGTAGATAATTCGGGGAATATAAGTAATTTGAATAAAGTTACTGTTGCTCCAATCGAGGTTTACGCAAATGGTTGGTATTACATTGAAATCAAAGGGCAACAAGGAAAAGTTAGGGCAAATACAACAGCAATTAATTATCTTCACAATACTGGAATTACTAATGTGAATTACGTAAACGATTCTGGAAATTTGTCGATTAGTTATAACTATGTAAATATTAATAATGGACAAAATTTTTCGAATACAATAGTGGTTCCGAAGGGATTTGAAGACGAAATAACTTTAAAATGGGATACTGAAGCTCCAACGGCACCGACAAATTTGTCTGTAAAGTCCAAAACTAATACAACAGTTTCGTTAACATGGGCAGCTTCCTCAGACAATATCGGCGTAACTGAGTATGATGTATTTTCAGGCGGGGTTTACGTTGGTTCGACTGTAAATACCAGCTACACGGCAACAGACCTATCTTTAAATTCTGTTTATAGTTTTTCAGTGAAAGCGAGAGATGCAGCAGGGAACCTTTCTGTATCAAGTGCATCTGTTAAGGTAACGACAAACGCGGATTTTGAAGCGCCAAGTGCCCCTGCTAATTTAGAAGTTTTAGAAAAAACGGATCAAACTGTTTCATTGGCGTGGGATGAATCCACAGATAATATTGGTGTATCAGGATATGATATCTCTGAAGGGGCCTCTTGGATTGGGTTTTCCGATACCACAAGCTATACAGTAACTGATTTAGCTCCAAATACTATTTATCGTTTTTCGGTTAAAGCAAGAGATGCTGACGGAAATGTTTCTCTTGCAAGTATGGAGATAGAGGTTGTCACCAACACGGATGCACAACCTCCTAGTGCTCCAACTGGCCTTATTGTTTCAGAGAGAACGGAAACAACAGTAACTCTGTCATGGACAGCATCTGAAGATAATGTTGCAGTAATTGGTTACGATATCTATGAAGGAGCTTCGCTGATTGGTTCATCGGACACTACCAGCTACACGGTTACAGGACTAGCATCAAACATTATATATACTTTTACAGTAATAGCTAAAGATGCTGAAGGAAATAAATCAGAAGCCAGTAATCCGGTTCAAAGTAATTATTTAGACACAACCAATGTGGGGGCTTTAACGGCGTCGAACCATACGGTATATGTGAAGCCGGACGGAACGGTGTGGGCATGGGGATACAATACCTCGGGCCAAATCGGAGACGGAACGACGACGAATAAAACAACAGCGGTACAAGTAACGGGAATCGATTCGGCAGTCGCGGCAGCAACCGGTATGCTTCATACCATAGCCTTGCGAGAAGATGGAACGGTATGGACATGGGGCAATAATCTAAGTGGCCAACTGGGGACGGGCAATACGACTGGTCGGAACGTTCCTGGGCAAGTCGCCGGATTGACGGAAGTGATCGCAATTGCCGCCAGCGGAAACAGCAGTTATGCGTTGAAAAGTGACGGAACGGTGTGGGCATGGGGAAGCAATAATTATGGACAACTGGGCGACGGAACCCAGCAACAACGAAATAACCCGGTAAAACTAAATGGCATTAACGGTGTAGTGGGGATCGCAGCCGGACCTCTATCTGCGTATGCGCTAAAAGGCGATGGAACCGTATGGGCATGGGGGAATAATTCCAACGGTCAGTTAGGAGATGGAACGACTACCACACGTGTAAGTCCGGTGAAGGTAGAGAACTTAGCTGATGTAACGGCGATTTCAGCAGGATATACTCATGCGCTGGCCCTCAAGTCGGATGGAAGTGTTTGGGCATGGGGGAACACGGGTGTTGGCGGTTCGTTCAAGACGCCAACGGAGATGAGCAACTTAAGCGACGTGATTTCGATCTCGGCAGGGACGTATAGCAGTTTGGTTCTCAAATCGGATGGAACGGTCTGGAGTTGGGGAGCAAATACCAACGGGCAGTTGGGAGACGGGACGACGACAACGCGAACTGCGCCGGTTCAAGTGCTTGGGCTGACGGATATTACGTATGTGGCTGCGAATGTAAATGGAGGTTCAAGTCTGGGCTACAGTGTGGCGGTAAAGCAGGATGGGACGATTTGGAGCTGGGGATCCAATAATTATGGACAGCTGGGCGATGGTACGGTAACGCAGCGGCTGACTCCGGTACAAATGATTGAAAACCATGCACCGGCTGTGACCTTGGTTTATCCGTTAGGCACACCGACTTCGCCATCCGTAAGCTATATAACTAAACCTTCAATTTCGTGGCAGATGACCGATGCTGAGTTAACAGTATTTAGCCAGTATCAAGTTCAGGTATTGGATGAATCGGACCAAGTTGTAGTGGATTCGGGGATCGTAACACAGGCCGGTACAACGAGTTGGACGGTAGATACGGATTTGCCGATAAATCAGGCCTTGCAAGTTCGAGTAAAGGTGAAGGACGAGACAGCGTGGTCCGAATGGACGGCAGTTGGCTGGATTAGAGCGGAGAGTGCGGTTACCAGCAGCCCTCTGACGGCGTCGAACCATACGGTATATGTGAAGCCGGACGGAACGGTGTGGGCATGGGGATACAATACCTCGGGCCAAATCGGAGACGGAACGACGACGAATAAAACAACAGCGGTACAAGTAACGGGAATCGATTCGGCAGTCGCGGCAGCAACCGGTATGCTTCATACCATAGCCTTGCGAGAAGATGGAACGGTATGGACATGGGGCAATAATCTAAGTGGCCAACTGGGGACGGGCAATACGACTGG
>NZ_JBHSEP010000037.1:14932-15675 GCF_042654645.1 Cohnella hongkongensis
GACGACAACGCGAACTGCGCCGGTTCAAGTGCTTGGGCTGACGGATATTACGTATGTGGCTGCGAATGTAAATGGAGGTTCAAGTCTGGGCTACAGTGTGGCGGTAAAGCAGGATGGGACGATTTGGGGCTGGGGCTCCAATAATTATGGACAGTTGGGCGATGGTACGGTAACGCAGCGGCTGACTCCGGTACAAGTAGTAGACTAACAAAAATAGGTCTCGCCTTGATCATAAGGCTGAGACCTATTTTGTTGCCGTCTTTGAGGCACTGGGATAAAGCCAGTTAGTTGGCCTGATGAGACTGTCGATTAACTTTCGAAAATTTTATTTCGATCGGTTTAAATCGACCTTTTTGCGTGACATTCTCCGTTTCTCAAGAAAAAATTGATTTAAGGGCATCTGAGGAGAAAGAAATTGTCACGATCTTGTGAAAATCCTTAGGCGCTGAAGATCAAAGTAGTTAATCGACAGTCACCTGATGGTAGCTATTCAATCAATGCCAAAAGAGCCTTCATACGCTCGGGGATTTCCCGGCGCAGTTCGCTCCAGGGGACAAAAATGTCGGGCGTCCATTCGTGCGGCACGTATTCGAAGCTCGGGCGGAAGGCGAACTTGTGTGTACGGTAAAATAAAAATACCCAAAATGATCAAACGGATTTCCCCAAAAAAATCGTGCAAAATTCCCCACTTTGATCGTGGGGAAATCGACCGAATCTAGCAACTCCGCTACCCTATACGTAGA
>NZ_JBHSEP010000038.1:0-14234 GCF_042654645.1 Cohnella hongkongensis
CTTTAAGGGGCAAGCCCGAGACCGCTCGCGGTTGGCAGACTTTCAGGGCGCCTTCTTAGGCGCTTGCTAGTACCATGCCCTTATAGGGCTGATGGAAGCCACCGGCTAAGCCGGTGGTTATGACTATCCGTGATGCAGAAAGGATTAAATTCGCTATCCTTATCTGAAGCACCTCCGACATAAACGTTATCCCGCCGATCCTAAGGACGGCGTAAGCCGTTTATGCTTGAGAAATAGCGTGCTACATTTTTTTACATGGAAATAGGAGGAATTCGCACTTCTGGTCACGAATAAGGCTACAACAGTGATTCGGAGGGATGAGCTCTTGGACAAGAAAAGATTGTTGATCGTGGACGACCAAGTCGGAATCCGGATTTTGTTGTTGGAGGTTTTCGCTACCGAAGGCTACGACACCTTTCAGGCGGCGAATGGCAGAACGGCTCTGGACATCGTGCGCACGAACCGTCCCGATCTTGTTCTCCTGGACATGAAGATACCCGGCATGGACGGGCTTGAGATCCTCAAGCAGATCAAGGAGTACGACAGAGACATCAAAGTGATCATGATGACCGCTTACGGAGAGCTGGATATGATTAAGGAAGCCACCGATCTTGGAGCGCTGATGCATTTTACTAAGCCGTTCGACATCGACGAGATGAGGCTGGTCGTCAATATGCAGCTCGGGCAGGGATCTTCCTCGCAGTTCGCGACAGGCTCGTAAACGGCGAGAGAGGCTTGGGAGCGGGCGGGAGGGCTTGGAAACATGAGTTCGGTTTACTTCGCAAAGTTATTTTGTGTTATAATAACGCGTATGTACGATGCGTGAGAAATCGAATGAAACCGCAGGAGGAATTGTACACTATGCCATTAGTATCGATGTCCGAGTTTCTGCCTCAAGCCAAAGCTGGGAAATATGCCATCGGCCAATTCAACATGAATAACCTGGAGTTTGCCCAAGCGATTACGGATGCTGCGATCGCGGAGAAATCCCCGTTTATTTTCGGCGTCAGCGAAGGCGCCTTGAAGTATATGGGGATCGAATATACGGTTGCGATCGCCAAGGCGGCCGCCGACAAGTCCGGACTGCCTATCGCGCTGCATCTTGATCACGGAAGCAATTTCGACATTGCCATGAAGTGTATCCGCGCAGGCTTCTCCTCCGTTATGTTCGACGGGTCGCACCACTCCTTCGAAGATAACATCCGCCTGACCAAAGAAGTCGTGAAAGCCGCTCACGCGATGGGCGTATCCGTCGAAGGCGAGCTGGGAACGATCGGCGGAGTCGAGGACGACATCAGCGTAGACGAGGCGCATGCCGCGCTGGCCAAGCCGGAGGAGGCGATCCGCTTCTACGAGGAGACGGGCGTAGATTGCCTGGCGATCGCTGTCGGTACCGCTCACGGCATGTACAAGGGCGAAGTGAAAATTCACTTCGATATCATTAAGGAAGTCGTGGCTAACATTCCGGTTCCGGTCGTGCTTCATGGCGGCTCCGGCGTGCCGGACGACATGATTCGCGAAGCGATCCAATCCGGCGTCGGCAAGATCAACGTCAACACGGAGAACCAGGTCGCTTGCACGGAAGCGATTCGCGCCGTTCTGGCCAAGGACGCCAAAGTGTACGATCCCCGCAAATATTTGACTCCTGCCCGCGATGCGATGAAAGCTGTCGTACAGGAGAAGATCCGCCTGTTCGGAAGCAGCAACAAAGCTTAATCGATTATAGCCTCTAATTATCGTTTCTTAACGCGGGAAAACGTCATAAGGCGTTTTCCCGTTCCTTCATGTGCCGGTGATTCCCATCGGCAACACCACGAGGAGGAAGACGGCATTCATGGATAAATTGATGGTCCGCGGAGGCCGGCCGCTCAGAGGGACGGTCGGCATCAGCGGCGCGAAGAACAGCGCCGTCGCCCTTATTCCCGCTGCGATATTGGCGGAGTCGGAAGTGAGGCTGGACAACCTTCCCCAGCTAAGCGACGTCGCGGTTTACGCCGAGCTGCTCGAACAGCTGGGCGGCAAGGTGTCCTGGCAAGAGGACACGATGACGATCGATCCGTCCGGCATGAAATCGGTTCCTATGCCCAACGGACGGGTCAAATTGTTGAGAGCATCTTATTATTTAATGGGGGCATTGTTAGGGAGATTCGGAGAGGCGACGATCGGCCTCCCGGGGGGCTGCAATTTCGAGCCTCGCCCGATCGATCAGCACATTAAAGGATTTGAGGCGCTTGGCGCAGAAGTCACGAACGATCACGGATCGATTCGGATCCGGGCCAAGGAACTGAGAGGGGCCAAAATCTATCTCGACGTAGTCAGCGTCGGGGCGACGATCAACATTATGCTGGCGGCGTCGCGAGCCAAGGGGCTGACCTTGATCGAGAACGCGGCCAAGGAGCCGGAGATCATCGATGTAGCGACGCTGCTTAACGCCATGGGCGCAAAAATCAAAGGAGCGGGAACCGAGACGATTCGTATCGAAGGCGTGCGGGAAATGCACGGCTGCCGCCATTCGATTATTCCCGACCGAATCCAAGCAGGAACATACATGATTGCCGCCGCGGCTACCCGGGGCGACGTTCTTATCGATAATATCATTCCGAAGCATCTGGAAGCGATGACCGCCAAGCTGCAGGAAATGGGCGTTCACGTGTACGAGATGGACGAAGCGATTCGCGTCGTCGGCCAGTCCCTCTACGAGGCCGTGGACGTTAAAGCTCTCGTCTACCCCGGCTTCGCTACCGATCTGCAGTCGCCGATGACGAGCCTGCTCGCGCAAGCCCGGGGAGTCAGCGTGTTGTCCGATTACGTCTACAACAACCGCTTCAAGCATGTGCCCGAGCTGGTGCGCATGGGCGCGCAAATTCGGGTCGAGGGCCGTTCCGCCATCATCGAGGGAGGCCTGTTGAACGCCGCTAAAGTCAAAGCCGCGGACCTTCGCGCAGGCGCCGCGCTGGTCGTCGCTGCGCTGACGGTCGAAGAGGGGACGACGGAGATTAGCGGGGTCGAGTATATCGACAGAGGTTACGAGCGGCTCGTCTCTCAGCTCAGCAATCTCGGCGCGGAAGTATGGAGAGACGGCTAATCTTAGCTGGGAATGTCCGATTTATCAACTTAATTGAAAAAAGTAGGGATACCATTGACCGATCTGATGATGGGTGATCTGGAAGGGCTGAAGCTGACCGAGCTGTACAAGCTTGCGAAGCAGCACCAGATCAATAATTACGCCCAGATGAAAAAAAGAGAATTAATTATCGCGATCCTGCGCGCCCAAGCGGAAAGAAGCGGCCTCATGTACATGGAGGGGGTGCTCGAGGTTCTGCCCGAGGGCTTCGGATTTTTGAGGCCGATCAACTACTTGCCGAGTCCCGAGGATATTTACATCTCGGCCTCGCAGATTCGCAAGTTCGATCTGCGAACAGGAGATCTGGTGTCCGGAAAGTGCCGGGCTCCGAAGGAAAGCGAACGTTATTTCGGTCTTCTGCAAGTGAACGCCGTCAACGGCGTAACTCCCGAAGCCGCCGCGGAACGCCTGCATTTTCCCGCTCTCACTCCGCTGTATCCGCAGAAGAAAATCAAGCTCGAAACGTTACCCACTCACCTGTCTACTCGAATTATGGATCTCATCGCACCTGTCGGATTGGGCCAGCGCGGCTTGATCGTAGCGCAGCCGAAAGCCGGGAAGACTTTGCTGCTGAAGGAAATCGCCAACAGCATCGCCACGAATCATCCCGACATCGACCTGTTCGTTCTGTTGATCGACGAGCGTCCGGAAGAAGTGACGGATATGCAGCGTTCGGTGAAGGGCGAGGTGATCGCTTCCACGTTCGACGAGGTTCCGGAGAACCATATCAAGGTTGCGGAATTGGTGCTGGAGCGCGCGCTTCGGCTGGTAGAGCATAAGCGGGACGTCGTCATTCTGCTGGACAGCATCACGCGTCTGGCGAGAGCCTACAACCTGGTCGTTCCTCCGTCGGGACGCACGTTGTCTGGAGGGATCGATCCGGCTTCGTTCCATAGACCGAAACGTTTCTTCGGCTCGGCCCGCAATATCGAGGAGGGAGGCAGCCTGACGATTCTGGCTACCGCGCTCGTAGAGACCGGCTCGAGAATGGACGACATCATCTATGAGGAATTTAAAGGAACGGGCAATATGGAGCTGCACCTGGACCGCAAGCTGTCCGAGCGCCGCATTTTCCCCGCTCTCGACATTCGGCGTTCGGGCACGAGACGGGAGGAAATGCTGCTCGACAAGGAGGCGCTCGACAAGCTGTGGGCGATCCGCAAGAGCATGAACGATTCCATGGAGTACGTCGAGGGCTTCCTGAAGAAGCTGGCCAACACGAAGACGAACCAGGAGTTCCTCGATATGCTGGACGTCAGCGCGGCTCCGAGCTCTCCAAGCTCTTCGAGCCACTCTTCCGGCTCCGGCGGCGGACGCCGGCCTCCTCGAAGCGGCTCTTAAGTCTCGAAGGAGAGGGTAAGCGATGCATCTGGTATACGCAGACGAACAAGGCAACGTATTCGACCATCCCGAGCTGTTCGGAGTGGCCCGCAGCGGCAACGATCTCGTCGAGCTTCTCGAAGACGAGCTGATCCCGCTGCCCGCAGGCGCTACGCTCGTGGGTCTCCCCCATACGCGGCCGATCGGGATGGACCCGGACAGCGGAAAAATGCAGCTTCTTCCCGGCGCCTATCAGGCCGTCGGAGCGCTGCTGCCGCAAGGCTTCACTCGCTTCTACGTTCCCGGCTATTCGAAGACGGACAAGTCGCAGAAATTCCCTCTGTTCGGCTATACCGCAGTCGTCTGGAAGGACGGCGGCTTCTATGTGGCGGCCGGACAGAGCGACGATCCGGAACCGTGGAATCCGGAGAACTGCGACCGCAACGAGCTGAAGCTCGAGGTCGACCGACTGCTCCGGACCTACCCCGATAACCGGCTGTACGCCCACCTGTCCCATTGCGCGCTGGAGTACGAGTGCCTGACGGCGTCCAACACGTTTCTCCAACGGCTGGAGGGGGCGGTTCCCGTGTCGTTCTCCTGCAACGCCGGCTGCTACGGCTGCATCTCCGAGCAACCGGACGACAGCGGATTCGTGGCTCCTCAAACCCGGCTGAAGTTTCGTCCCGAAGTGGACGAGGTCGTCGAGATCATGCTGGAGCACTTGAAGACTCCGCAGTCGATCATCAGCTTTGGCCAAGGCTGCGAGGGCGAGCCCTCGACCCAGGCCAAGACGATCGTCGAGGCGATCAAGCGCGTTCGCGAACGGACTACGCTCGGATACATCAACATCAACACGAATGCCGGGCTGTCCGACCATCTGCGCGCGATTACCGACGCGGGGCTCGACCTGATGAGGGTCAGCACGATCAGCGCGCTTGACGACCACTACAACGCATACTACAAGCCAAGAGGCTATACGCTCAAGAACGTGGAGAAGTCGCTGCGGTACGCCGCTGACAAGGGCGTGTACACGTCGATCAACTACTTGATCTTCCCGGGCGTTACGGATCGCGAGGAGGAGATCGAGGCGATGATCGGCTTCGTGCGCAGAACGGGGCTTAAGCTGATCCAGATGCGCAATCTGAACATCGATCCGGACGCTTATCTCGCGCTTATTCCTCCCGCTCAAGGCGAGATTTACGGGATGAAGGCGCTGCTCGACATCTACAGGCAGGAGCTTCCCGACGTGGCGATCGGCTCGTACACGCACGTGCCGCCTGCCCCATCCGAGGCGGAGTCGACGCGGTAGCTCGCCTGCAGCCGCCTGGCTCTCTCCCCGCGCCGACGATTGAATTTGCCGGGAATTGTTGTGAAATGCACGGTTGTGCTTTCGCAATAAGGCGTGGTATACTCATTTCATGTGTCTAATACTCTGGATCCGACTGTTGATCCAGGGCGGAAAGAGGTGAAACCTGTGAAACCATCCATTCATCCGCAATATAACGTAGTAACGGCGACTTGCGCATGCGGCAACACTTTCGAAACAGGTTCGATCAAATCGAATCTGAAAGTCGAAGTCTGCTCGGCTTGCCATCCGTTCTACACGGGTAAACAGAAGTTTATCGATGCGGGCGGTCGTGTTGACAAGTTCAAGAAGAAATACGGTATTTAACCATGCAACCGCTAGCCAGCGTCGTTAGACGCGCTCGGTTGTCATAAAACGCAAAAATGCCGTATAGAGATAAGCCTCCTTTGAAATCCTACGGGATAAAAGGGAGGTTTTTTTCATGAGCAGGAAGCGGCAATCGGTACTGATCGGTCTTGGTCTTGCGCTTGCGCTCGCCGGGTGCGCGGACAACGGCGCCCGTTCGGGCGTCGGAACGCAAAGCTACAAGCAGGACGGCTACCTCGGCCAGACGAACGCGCGTCCCGGTCTTCCGGGCCATCACATGATCACGGACTACAGGAACGATAACATGACGATGCGGGAGGCGATCAAAAACGTGCCGGGAGTGGCCGATTCCACAGTTACCTTCAACGGCGCGGACGCCTATGTGACCCTTAAGCTCGAGCCGGGACTTGCCCCGAGAGAAATTCCGACGGTCGAGCAGCAGGCCGCGACCGTGCTTCGGTTTAATTACCCGAGGTACACGATCCATGTTCAATCGCTGGGCCCGGCGGGCGGTGCGGCGGCGGAGGGCGAGTCCGCGGATTCCGCAGGCCGTTAAAGGCGCGTTTTCGACCGATGGGTCCGGGATTTTGCTGGGAACCGTTTCCTTCGGTTGCATTTCCTCTCGCAACTCGCTATACTTAGTTTTGCCGTGCTAGACGGGGAGGTAGCGGTGCCCTGTAACTCGCAATCCGCTCCAGCGAGGTTGAATTCCTGTTTGAGGTTTTGTGATGCAGGTTCCGGTAGGGGTGTTGCCGCGTTGACGGCAGAGTCCTCCGCGAGGGACGGCCATGAACCCGGTCAGGTCCGGAAGGAAGCAGCCGTAAGTGGTTTAGTTCTTGTGCTGGAGGGTCGCTCGGCTTGAGCGTCACGCTTCTATTCGGCTGGTTCACAATTATCGAGATCAGGTGCACGGTTCTGATTCGGTAGGGTCTGTACGAATACGAGCCAAGCATCATGACGATTCTGTCATGGTGCTTTTTTTCTATTCCGGGGGGCAGCGCGGATCGGCCGAAGAAAATACTTCCCCGGGCATAGGTCGCAAGGAGGAAAAAACACGCAATATACCGAATATTTTACAGATGCGGGCTCGTTGATCCGGAGGTGAGTGCAATGATGGACGAACCGGCTGATCTCGCGGGGAGCGGCTCAGTCGCCGGGAAGGTCGAGAGGGAGCGTTACCTCCGGCAGTTCGTCAACCGGCTTCTGTCGATGGAAGAGATCGGGGTGCTGCTGTTGGACTCAGACTTTCGCATTGCGGAGGTCAGCGATATGATCGTCTCGCTGAGCGGCTTCCCCCGCGCGAATATCGTCAATAAGCCTGCCGAACGATGGTTCGAGGAGGTCGGGCTGGAGCCCGGGCCGTTCGATCGCAGCTTGCTTGAAGGACAGACCTTTCGCAATCGGGTTTTGATCTGGAAGCGGGACAAGCAGGTGCACCGGCTTATGATCGACGGCGAGAACCTGGTGGAAGGAGTGGAACGGACGGGCGCCTTCGTGCTGTTCCGCGACGTTTCTCACCTCATGGCATTGGAGGAGCAGGTCCGACGTTCGGACAGGCTGAAGACGATCGGTCAGATCGCGGCGGGCACTGCTCACGAGATTCGCAATCCGCTGACGGCTATCAAAGGATTCATGCAGCTGCTGAACAAGTCCCTTGCGGATCGCAATATGGAGAAGGAGCAGGAGTTTGTCGGCATCGTCTTGTCCGAGCTGGACAGGGTGAACGATCTGGTCAGCGAATTTTTGCTTCTCAGCAAACCGAAGGAATTAAAACAGACCTGGCTGAAGATCGGGGGGGTCATTCAGGAAATTTTGCCGATGATACGCAACGAGGCGTTATTGTACAACGTTACGGTGATTTACGACCCGATGCCGGAACTGCCTCCCATCTCGGCGGATAAGGAGCTTCTGAAGCAGGTGTTTCTGAATCTGGGGAAAAATGCGATCGAAGCGATGGACGGAGGAGGAACTTTAATCATTCGCGAACGCCGCAGCGCCGAGGATTCGAGCCGAATAACGGTGGAGTTCCAGGACACCGGGCCGGGCATTCCGGCGGACGTGCTGGAGAAGGTGTTCGATCCGTTCTTCACGACCAAGCCGCAAGGCACGGGGCTGGGGCTGTCCGTCTGTCAGCGAATCGTGGACGATCTGGGAGGGAGCATTGAGGTGACGTCCGGCGGAGAGGGGACGCTGTTCGTCGTCGGACTTCCCGGTTCATGATCCAAGGTGGAGCGCATCCATTCGATGATGTATAATGGGTGAAACGGAAAGCCGACGGGAGCGACAAGCAATGGCGCATTTAGCTTTGTACCGGGCCTGGCGTCCCCAGACGTTCAAGGACATGGTCGGGCAGCAGCATATCGTACAGACTTTGCAGAACGCGATTCGTGAGGGGCGACTCTCTCACGCTTATTTATTCAGCGGTCCGAGAGGGACCGGCAAGACCAGCGCGGCCAAGATTTTGGCGAAAGCGGTCAATTGCGAGCACGGTCCCGCGCCCGAGCCGTGCAACGCGTGCTCGCAATGCGAACGGATCACCGGCGGCTCCGTCATGGACGTCGTGGAGATCGATGCGGCTTCGAACCGCGGCGTGGAGGAAATCCGCGATATCCGGGATAAAGTCAAGTATTCGCCGACGGAAGTTCGGCGCAAGGTGTATATCATCGACGAAGTCCATATGTTAACGACGGAGGCGTTCAACGCGCTGTTGAAGACGTTGGAGGAGCCGCCAGGTCACGTCATGTTCATTCTGGCCACGACGGAGCCTCACAAGCTGCCGCCTACGATTATTTCGCGCTGCCAGAGGTTCGATTTTCGCCGGGTTTCGCTGGAAGAGCAGACGGGCCGGCTGCAGGAAATCTGCAAGCAGGAGGGCATCTCCGCAGAGGACGAGGCGCTGCGCTACATAGCTCGTCTGTCTGACGGAGGCATGCGCGACGCCCTCAGTCTGCTGGACCAAATCTCCTCGTTCACGGGCGGGCGGGTCGGCTTGGAGCAAGCCGTGGAAGCGACGGGCGGACTGCCTTCCGAGCAGTTCTCCAGACTGGCGGCGGCGATTCGGGAGAACGACGCCTCTAAAGTTCTGCTCGAGATCGACGAGATGATGAAGGCGGGGAAGAGCGCGGATAAGTGCCTGGAGCAGCTCATGCATTATTTCCGGGACTTGCTGCTGGCACAGCTCGCCCCGGAAGCCGGCGATTCCGCGGGAAGAGTGGCAAATCCGGCCGAGCTGAAAGAGATGGCCGCCGGATTTTCTCGCGAGCGGTTATTTGCTATCATTGATCTGTTGAATCGTTACCAGGGCGAGATGAAATATGCGGCGCATCCCCAGACGATGTTCGAGATCGCGCTGCTGAAGCTGTGCTCCGGCGACGCGAATGCCGAACCGTCCGAGAAGGCGGCGGCCAGCTCGACCGAGACAGGAATCGGCCGGGGAGAGCTCGGACAGCTGAAGCAGCAGATTGCGGCGCTGGAGAGCAGGCTCGGGGCGCTGATGAGCGGCGGCGGCGCATCTCTCGCAGCTCAGGGAGGCAGGGCGGCTTCGGCGGGGCCGGGGAACTCTCGCGGGGGGGCGGGGGCGAGCGCTCCCGCGGCTTCGCGCGTCTCAACCGTATCCCGGCAGAGACTGGCCGTCTTCGCGGAGGCCCGCGCATCGTCTTCGGCTCATCTGGCCAAGTGGCCGCAGGTCATGCAGAGGGTCAAGGAGGAGCGGGTCACCGTGCATGCCTGGCTGGTGGACGGGGAGCCGGTTTCCTTCGCCGAGGATTCGATATTGGTCGCCTTCAAAAACACGATCCACCGGGAGACGACCGAGAAGCCGGCCAACAGGAGCGTGATCGAAGGCGTTCTGAGCTCCGTTTTCGGAAGTCCGACGCAGCTCGTCACCACCCTCCAACGAGAATGGCAGGAAGTGATACTCGGCGCCGAGGGCAAGGCCAAGGACGCTTCTCAGGCCGAAGAGCTGCAGCTCGTCCCCGAAGGGGAAGAGGAGGGGGGCGGCGAGCCCTGGGTAGACGAGGCTGTGAAGCTGTTCGGCGAAGATTTGGTTACGATTAAAGACGATTAACCAGCATACGGGAGGTATAACGAAATGAACAACATGAACCAAATGATGAAGCAAGTCAAGAAAATGCAGGAGCAAATGATGAAAGCCCAGGAGGAATTGGGCAACAAAACGATCGAAGGATCGGCCGGCGGAGGCGTCGTCACCGCTGTCGTCAACGGGCACAAGAAGCTGCTCGACATCAAGATCAAGCCGGAGGCGGTCGATCCGGAGGATGTCGAGATGCTGCAGGATCTCGTCCTGGCCGCCGTTAACGATGCGCTTACGAAAGCCGACGAGCTGGCCAACCAAGACATGAGCAAGTACACCGGAGGCATGAAAATTCCGGGCTTGTTCTAGACCGGTTTCGGCTGCCTGCGGGCGGCATTGCCGACATACGATTTGATAAGAGGAGACTGGAGCCCTTGTTCTATCCGGAACCGATTGCCAAGCTGATCGACTCCTTCTCCCGCCTTCCGGGCATCGGGCCGAAGACAGCCGCAAGGCTGGCGTTCCACGTCCTGCGGATGAAAGAAGAAGACGTGATCGATTTCGCCAAGGCGTTAGTGAACGTCAAACGCAATCTCACTTACTGTTCCGTCTGCTGCAATATTACCGACACGGATCCGTGTCGTATTTGCTCGGACAAAGCGCGGGACGCCTCCGTCATCTGCGTCGTGCAGGAGCCGAAGGACCTGGTGGCGATGGAGAGAACTCGCGAATATAACGGTCACTATCATGTGCTGAACGGCGCCATCTCTCCGATGGACGGACTGGGACCGGACGATATTCGCATCGCGGAACTGGTCCGCAGGCTCGGCGACGAGAGGGTGCAGGAGCTGATTCTGGCCACGAACCCGAACATCGAGGGCGAGGCGACGGCGATGTATCTGTCCCGTCTGGTTAAGCCGTTCGGCATTAAGGTTACCCGAATCGCGCACGGACTGCCGGTCGGAGGGGACCTGGAATATGCGGACGAAGTGACGATCTCCAAGGCGCTGGAAGGTCGCAGAGAGCTGCATTGACGCGCCACCGAGAAAATTAACCCCGAGACCGCCGGCCAAGGCGAGCCCGGGGTTTCCTTATTTACAGCTACAGCGATTGATCCTCAATGCCGTCCAACCAGTTCTCGATGCTTCCGATGACGGAGGTTACGCAGCCGTCCTCGAACGGGGAGATCAGGCCGGCCTCCTTTACCAGTTCGGTGAAGGACAGGCTTCCGCCCAAGCGGCATAGATGCAGGTAATCCGCCCACGCGGCGCTGCGGTCCTCGTGCATCTTCTTCCAGAACTGAAACGCGCAGATCTGCGCCAGCGTGTAATCGATGTAGTAGAACGGCGTGCTGAAAATGTGGCCCTGTCTATGCCAGTATCCGCCCCGCTCGTAATACGCGTTGTCTGCGTAATCGCGATGGGGCGCGTATTTCTTCTCGATCTCCCGCCAAGCTCGCTTTCGCTCCGCCGGGGTGGCCTCCGGATTCTCGTACACGAAGTGCTGGAATTCGTCTACGGAGACGCCGTAGGGAAGGAAGAGCAGCGCTCCCGCCAGGTGCTGGAAGCGGTACTTGTCGGTCTCCTCCTGGAAGAAGAGGTTCATCCACGGCCAAGTGAAAAACTCCATGCTCATCGAATGGATCTCGCACGCCTCGTAGGTCGGAAAGCTGTATTCCGGCACCTTGAATGTTCTGCTCTCATGTACCTGGAAGGCGTGTCCGGCTTCGTGCGTCAGCACGTCGATATCGCCGGCCGTCCCGTTGAAGTTGGAGAAAATAAACGGCGCTTCGTATTGGCTGATATAGGTGCAGTATCCTCCGCTCTGCTTCCCCTTTTTGCTGACCAGGTCCATCAATCCGTTATCCTGCATAAAGCGGAAGAAGGCGTCCGTCTCGGGAGACAGCTCCGCGTACATCTTCGCTCCATTGTTCACGATCCAATCGGCGTCGCCCTTCGGCTTGGCGTTGCCCGACAGAAACGTTAAATTCTCGTCGTAGTACAGCAGGCGATCGACCCCGATGCGGCGCCTCTGCCGTTCCTTCAGCCTGGAGGCGATGGGCACGATGTGGGCGAGCACCTGGCTGCGGAAGTTGGCGACCATGCCCGCGTCGTAATCGGTGCGGCTCATCCTCGCGTAGCCGAGCTCGACGAAATTCCGGAAGCCGAGCTTGCCGGCGATTCGGGTTCTGATTTTCACCAGCTCGTCGTACAAGCCGTCCAGCTCCTCCTCGTGGCTTGCCATGAACCCGGAGGCCGCTTCCGAAGCGCGCCTGCGAACGTCGCGGTCGATCGATTGCTGAAACGGAGCCAGTTGGGCCAGCGTCCGCTCTTCTCCCTGGAACGGAATTTTGGCGGAAGCGATCAGCTTCGCATACTTCGTCGTCAGCTTGTTCTCCTGCTGAAGATCTTCGATGACTTCCGGACTGAACGTCTTGAGCGACAGCTCCGCCAGCCGGAATAGCTGAGCTCCCCACTTCTTCTCCAGCTCGGGACGGAACCGGGAGTTCACCAGCTCCCGGTAATAGTCGTTTACGTACTCCTGGATCACGGGGCCGCTTTCGTCGAAGAAGTCCTGCTCCGCCTTGTAAAACTCGTCCTCCGTATCGACCGAATGCCGAATGCCCGCGATCTCCCTCATCGAGTCGAATCCGTTCCGGAGGCGGTTGATCTCGGTCATCGCCGAATGCTGCTTCTCGTAGCTGTCGGCGACCGCGAACGCAGAGAGCAGACTTTTAAAGTCGCGCCTGAACGCCTTCACGTCCGGTCTTACGTAAAGGTACTCGTTAAATTTCATTTCGCTGCACCTGCCTTATTTTCTTAGACAAAAACGCGATTCTGCGTCTAGAGGACGCCGAAGGTGTTTTTGTTTGATGGCTTTAATCATCTGCGGAACGTTCAGGTCATCCCACATGCTTATTCGATGGAGCGCCGATCTAACCCTGCTTTGTCCCCGGACGAGTTCTAAGGGACTTCGGTCTTTTCATAGAAATAAGGTAGTTGTCCCCGAATACGGGGATTCAATAAAGCGGGGGAGGATGCCGAGAATGAACCTGTTTGTAAGAAACGGCTCGCATAACGCAGTCCGATCGATCGAGAAGGACGCCCTGATCGCGGATATTCGCAAGGCAGAGCAGGAGTGGAAGCACGCCCAATGGAGATTCCAGCATGCGCTCGGGGCCGATCATGTCGATTATGCGATCTATTGTCTGGAGGCGGCGGAGAAAAAGCTGGGGATGCTGCTTAAGCAGGCGAAGGAGAAGTGGAGCGAAGCTGCTCTGCCCAAGGAGGCCGAGGAGGCCCGATGAAAACGTTCTGGCTCGTTCTGCTTGTCGTGTCCGGATTATCGCTGATCCTCGTTCTTCTGCGGCGCAATGTCCCCAGAGGCTGGCTGACTAGATTCGGCATCCATCTGGTTCTGGCCGCGCTGGCGCTGTACGTCTTGAACTTCTCGGGGTGGGCGACCGGATGGTACGTTCCGTTAAACCCGTTCACGATCGGAACGGTGGCGCTTCTCGGCGTACCCGGCATCGGCCTCGTGCTGGGCTTGCAATGGGCGATTCTGTCCTGATTCGAGAAGGGGGAAAAGGATGGCAGTCATCAACATGAAGGTTTTCGCGAAAAATGTCTTATAGGCGGTTGACGCCAATGATCAGGTATGTTAAATTATAACTCGCGCCTCTTGGGCGATGACGGAGCCGGCCAGAGTTATTGAGATTTGGAATGAATTACTTGTTGCAAATCGGTTGGGCGCTGTGATATATTATAAAAGTCGCCGTTAGCGCGGTAGACGCCAAAGCAACACCGATTGTTCTTTGAAAACTGAACATTGAGCGTAAGAAACGCAACTGATGGCCAGCGACGATCGTCGCGCACAGTTGTCGGAAACAAAACATCGTCGAAAGACGGTAACCAGCAAGAAATGAGCCTCAAATGGCTCTGTGATACCGGGAGACATAGCGCTCGGGACTTCCATTCGGAAGGCCTGACGCGAAAGCTCCTTTCATGGAGAGTTTGATCCTGGCTCAGGACGAACGCTGGCGGCGTGCCTAATACATGCAAGTCGAGCGGAGCCGAAGAGGTGCT
>NZ_JBHSEP010000039.1:0-13177 GCF_042654645.1 Cohnella hongkongensis
TGCCGTACTTCTTCATCCAGCCATATACCGTATTGTCCTTGATCTTCAGTTCGCGGGCGACCTCCGCCACCGCCTTGCCGCTTTCCTTAATGTATTGCACTGTCTTTCTTTTATACGCTTCATCATATAGGGGCTTTTTCATGTCGACACAGTCCTCCGATTCTTCTTCATTTCATCAGTGTAATCTGTGTCTACTATCTAGTCTAGCACCATCCTTACTTCGCCAGCCAAATAGAGCCCGGGTACGAGCTTGGATTCAAGTGTTCCCACTTTTAACTCCTCCGTATCGATGCCACCGGCTGTCGTTTGCGCATTCGTGAAGCTGTTAGTATCGGTCACTTTAAATTCCCAACGCTTCAAGAGTCGATAAAACTTTTTCTTCGTCTTCCACGACAGATCCTGGCAAAGCAGCTGCGACTGCTCGTCGATACCCGCCTCCTTCAGGAGAACAGGAATCAGCTTCTTGTTTAAAATACCCGCAAGAGAGTCCGCAACCGTCCGATGTCCAAAAATTCCCCAGTGCGTCTCTAGAAAATCTACGAGCTCCTCGTCTGTGCGGCCCGGCATCAAATCAACGATAACAGACACAGCATCTTTTCTCGCGAGATGATACGCAGCATTCCGGCCTAGCTGGAGGGTATGGCGTATCGCGGTTTTCTTTATTTCTTGCGGGATGAAACGGCATGATTAAATATTTTTCGGTAAGTTTTGACAAGGTGTTGTTATAAAAAAGTATTGTCGTGTATATAATAATGTTTAGATTGTCATACACTTGTATAATGTTTAACTTTTGTATATCCTTGACTTTTGATAATGGTTAGTAGTATGATAGGGGTAAGGTTAGGCTAATACTGTTTATTCATTGAAGGGAGTGGTGCCTGGAACGAGGAGAAGCGTTGTATAAGGGAAATCAGAAAGCAGCTGCAATGAGATGAGATGATTTTACTCATCAAGGATCAGAAATACTTACAAAAAAAAGCGACAGCTGCTTGCAGGCCAGTGATTCGTCGCATTACAGAAGAGAGTTCACATGTCAAAGCACAATTGATCATCAACAGATTAACCATTCGATCAATCTAACATACAGTAATATTGTGAACAGAGCCGATACCTTAAAGCACCCAAAACTATAAAATAAGCTCGACCATCTTACCCCTACCATATAACTATCTACTATCTACCTTATGGTGCCAGGTCGCGCGTAAGGAGCATCTAAATTAATGATGACTAAATATGAGACTGGAAAGCTGTCTGCAAAAGGAGTCGTTGCGATCCCTGTTAAAGTTAGAAATTTTCTCGGCGTAGAAGAAGGCGATCGCCTGGAGTTCGAAGTCGAAGGCGAGCGGCTTTTCGTTCGTGGGGTTAAAAAGGTGTCCATTTGGGACGTCTTTGGCAGTATGAAATTGGACAAACCACTTGTTGACGTGCAGGAACTCAGAGATCAATACCGGGAGGAGCTGATTGCTGATGAATTGCAGCGTCGTGAAAAAATGGAGGAATAATTGGAATGAAAACCATGTTATTAGCGGATGCGAATATTGGTTTGCGCATCCTAGTCGGTCAGCACGATATTGAGCTTGCCATTTCGGACACGGCTCGAAAGCACTCGGAATTGAAGTTTTTGGAAACCAAGAGGTTACTCGGCGAGCTCGCGGCTGGGCGTGTGGGTTTGGTATTCACGGACGCCGTGATTGAAGAAATGTTCTATGTGCTAAATAAGTCATACGGCAAAAGTAGAACGGAAATCTCAGCAGGCATTACGGCTTTACTTGCCGTCGAAGGCATTGAATCAACATCCGCAATACGAGAGGCAGTTAAGCTTTACGGGACTATGAATCTCGATATTGTTGACATAAAGCTCAGCGTACTTAGCAAAGAGCTTGGTTTACCCGTACTTACATGGGACAAAGGTTTTAAACACCTCTCTTGCGAATATTACTCGCCCGCCGAGTTATCTATAAAAACGAATGATTCAGACGATGACGAGTAACGATTCGTCTCATAAGAAACACGAAATGGACAAGCCTTGATTAATGCCATCATCCAAAAGCCCGAGAGCGAAGTCTTCAACGACTTGGTTCTCGGGCTATTTTTGTGCTGCCGTTTTCCCTAGCGGCTAGCTGCGCGTTTTTGGTTAATTGTTATCTGTGCGAACACGCGAATCTGATGGGTTCATATGCTACCCACTAAAATTATTTATTGTGATATCTCTTCATTTTCATCGCGATATATTCTACAACCTCTTCTTTAGCCTCGTCACCTATAGAACGCAATTACGTATTCATATTTCCTTCCCCCCTTAAAAATAGCATACCAATCAATTGATTCCAATATTTACATTTACAAAATCCTACAAGAACATTGCACAAACAAGAACGGGTGTTCTGGCTATGCATTTATCTCAGGGCTGAGGATGAGGAGCAGCTAACGCACAGGCATCGAGCAATCGATCAAAGATTGGGTTGGGATCGAACCGACGGTTGAAACGGAAGCAGAACTCGTCAAAGTAAGATTGAAGGTACTTCTCGCCCAAACCGTGAAAGGTGCCCAGGATAAAGGCTTTAAGGTTGCCGATTATCTTGTGAAGCGACTTGAGAAACATTTCTTCATCTTCTTTGTAATACACCTTCGCCTCGTGCTGAAAGCCTTCTTGGGCAAGCGGTTTGTAAGCCGCGTGTCCGTCGGAAACAATGGTGCTGCCAGGAGCAACCATCTTGCGCGTAATGCGCTTAATCTCTGTGATCGTGACGCGCTCGATGACTTGAATCCGGAGATACTGCGGTCGATCTTTCCCATCTTTGGAGAGCGCAATAACAGCCTTGGCTTTGTCGGTTCCGCGTCCGTCTTTGCCTTTGCGCGGTGACCCGAAGTAAGCATCGTCCATCTCCACGGTACCGCAGAGCTGATACGCGTCGTCCCGCTCGGCCATCGCGGCACGAATTTTTCGCAGCATTCGCTGAGCCGTACGATAGTTCAGCCCTAAAATTTGCGAGAGGGACAAGGCCGATTTTCCGCGCTTGTCGTGTGCGACCAAGTAGAACGCCCAGAACCAGACGGTAAGCGGCAGCTTCGTTTTATGAAGCAGCGTCCCGGCTGTCACGGACGTCTGGTAATGACAGGCTTGGCACTCATAGAGCTGTCGGGTCTGAATGTAGTAGTACCCGTTATGTTGGCATTTGGTGCAGACGAAACCCTCTTTCCAACGCTTGTGGGCCAGGTAATCGGCGCACTGTTCCTCGGTAGCAAATTCTTTTTGAAACTGAATCAGCGACATCGGGATTGCTTTTGCCATGACAATCACACTCCGAACATATGTTTGATTTCATCATACCACACATATGTTCGTATTTGTAGACTGTACTGAGCAGAGTGCATATCCAGAACGAGTGTTCCCATTTTCTGTATGTTACCATATGGAACTAATATTACGCAACTCCTTTGAAATTATAGGAGAACTCAGTCATTCAATAAATTTTGTAAAGCAAGTGCTCAAATAGAAAGATCGAAGGGCTCATCATCCAGTTTTGCCGTTTGTCGCCAAAGTGATGATCCAGTCATCTTTGTACACCCTGCCATCTACGACGCCCGTCACCGTCGGATTGTTGTCGATCGTGAAATGCACGCTCTCCGTAGTGTTCGCCCTGTGATGACCAAGGTGCAAACGCCTGCATTGGTTACCGTGAAAGGACTGAAACTCCGCCGCCGTCAAGCGTTGCCGTACCTCCGCCGACAAAAGCGATCGTTCTGTCCTTATTCGCTTATGCTCCAGGCATGTGGAAATAAATATGCCCGTCCTTAAGCTTACGCCACCAGTATGACAAAAAACTCTGTCCTCGCGCGGTCAGAGTTTTTATGGTGGAAGCGAACTGACACTTTGCGATCTCCAGCCTGGATCAGGCTATTAAAATGTATACCAAAGCCGTTTTTTCACGGAAGACATAAAGTTATAATACACATTTTACGAAGAGAAAGATCGAAATTTACAATCGACTGTTAAATTTAGGGGTAATACAGAGTTTCGCAGACCTTAACAGACATTTTTGGTATCGATACCAATTCAAATACACATACGAATAGGAGTTGACTCCAGTGCACGAATTATTAGTGGTGGAAGGCAAGCTGCATCCATCGAGCTCTAAAACCCACATTACTTATCAATTTCATATATCCGCTCCGCTTCCAGCACTCCAGATCGATTTTCAATATGCACCGAAGCGGTTAGAGGACAAGAGCGAGTCCCGCCGATTAATTGAGCAATCCATCGAGCAATACGTACACCCCTCCCTGCAAGCAGCTTATATGGATAAATGGGAACAGTTCATGCCTCTGCAGAACTTATTGACGATCTCGGTGGACGACCCGAGCGGGTTTCGAGGATCGGCCCATCGCCACCCGGAGAAGCAAAGGCATCTCCTTGCCCTATCGTCATCATCGCCCGGGTTTATTCCGGGCGCTATCCGCGAAGGCATCTGGCGTATAACCATAAGCGTCCATTGCGTCGTTACCCCCGACTGCGATTACCTATTGCGAGTTACGGAAGGAGAGCAACCCCTATGAAATGGCACCCTTTCGAGCTTCACACGCATACGCCGCATAGCGATGGTACGCATACGTTGCTGGAAATGTGCAGTAAAGCAAAGGAACTCGGATTAAGCGGCATCGCGCTCACCGATCACAACACGGTTTCGGGATTAGTCGATGCGGAAGAGGTAACCCGAGAGACCGGAGTGGCCGTTATTCCCGGAATGGAATGGACGACGTTCTACGGACACATGTTGACGCTCGGAGCGCCTTATTGCGAATGGCGTGATCTGGGTCCTGCCGATATCGGCAGAGGAATAGAAAGGGTTCATCAACAAGGCGGAATTGTGGGAATTGCCCATCCCTACAGCATGGGAAGCCCCATCTGCACGGGATGTCACTGGGAATACGAAATGACCGATTGGAATCAGATCGACTATATCGAGGTTTGGCATGAGACACTGCCTTCTCTGCGGAACCACAACGCGCCGGCATTCAGGCTGTGGACGGATTTATTGAACCAGGGCTTTCGAATAGCTGCTACGGCCGGACGGGATTGGCATCGCTCCGACAACGACAAGAGCTTGGCCGCCTATACCTATTTGGGCATAGAAGATTCTGAACCGCTAGAAGCCTGCAGTGTCGTTGACGCGATAAGCCGCGGCAGATTGTGCATCAGCATGGGAGCTTTGCTGCTCTTCAAGATCCAGTCGGATCAACGCGAATACGGCATTGGGGAAGTCATCGAGCGAACTAACGAAGAGCGCAAGAGAGCTTTAACGTTTAATGTTTCTTTTCAGCAATCCAGCATTCCCGAACGGCAATGGAGCGCTGCGGAGGCGCACTCCGTGATCATTGAATCGAATCTATGCGAGCTCGCACGGGGTTCTTTAGCGGGGGGAAACTTCCAATTCAGCGAAACGATTGGCGCGGACAATTTGCTGTGGGTACGGGCCAGATTGTATGGCTTGCAGGATGGGGTATTAACGACGCTGGCATTTACGAATCCGATTTATTTCGCGAATCGCTGACGGGGAGTGCGCAAGAACGATGAATGATCCCTTCATTATCGCTCATACAGGGTGCGAGAATACTCCTTGCAACACGCTCCTCTCGGCTCAAGCCGGCAAGAGTGCAGGAGCAGAGCTCCTCGAGGTCGATGTTCGAGTCACCCAAGATGACTAGATCGGCCCACGCTTCCGGCCTAATCCTATGGATATATACGCTCCCTTGCCGGGAAGATCTATTCGCTCTCTATGCGCGAATGGGAGTTGATGCGATATCCGTATTCGAGGTAACGGAATTCGTATCCATGCGACAACTAAGCTTGCACCAAGAATAGACAGTGAGGAGCGACACTATTGAGTGCCAAAATCAAAGATGTAGCACGAGCTGCCGGCGTTTCCGTGACAAGCGTGTCGCGAGTGATTAACGGCGGCGAACACATCAGTGAGAAGCTTGAGAACAAAGTGCGGCGCGCGATCGAAGAGTTGAATTATTCCCCAAGTCTTATCGCCAAGAGTCTCAAAAGAAATAAAACGAACTTACTTGGGGTTATCATACCCGACATTACCTCTAACTTTCAGGCAACCATTCTAAGCAGCATTGAAGATACGGCAGGTAAAAAAGGGTATAACCTGCTCATCTCCAACATTGTCGAGGATACGGATAAAGTCGTGAAGTATTTGAACATCTACCACGAGATGCGTGTAGACGGCATTATCCTGATGCACGGAAAAATGAACGAGGAAATTCGAAAATTTTTAGAACGAACGTCCGTTCCCGTGGTGACTCAATCAGATATGGGCATTCCGCTCACTGCCGTACTCATAAACGATTATCAAGGGGCCTATGACGCTGCATCCTATCTAATCAACAACGGACATCGCCGCATTGCCATGATTGCCGGCGACCTGCGAGATATCAGCGCGGGAAAGCATCGGCTTGAAGGCTTCTTGGCCGCTTGTCAGCACTATGGAATCGAAGTGGGCTCTTCCATGATTAAGTACGGAGACTATAAAATCAACACCGGCTACCGATTGATGAACGAGCTTTTGGATGAAGGAAGTCCGGTTCAAGCGGTCTTCGCGGCAAGCGATGAAATGGCCGTCGGTGCGATCAATTGCCTGCATGACCGCGGGCTCTCGGTTCCCGGCGATGTCTCGATCATCGGCTTCGACGGAAGCCAAATCGCCGATAGTATCAGACCTACTCTGACAACGATCCGGCAACCGATTGAGCAGATCGGCAAGGCCACAGTCGAGCTCCTGCTTGAGCTTATTGAATCCGCAAACGACACGATTGACGCTAGAAAATTCAAGAAAATTTTCTTGCAACATCAGCTACATGAAGGCAGCAGTTGTCGCAAGTTAGAGAATTAACCATTTTACCCTAAATGGCATTAGACTTCATCATGTAATGACACAAACGAAATACTAGATTAACAAACGTTTCTTATATTTAAGTTACGAGAACCAGATGTCACGGCAAATTGGTATCGATACCAATTGAAATGGAGGAATGGACAGGAGCACATCCGTCCGACTGAAATGCTGAAATCATTTAACCGGTTCAGATCCAAAAGGGAATCTTATCTGTTCTGGTACCTGTTTCTTCTTCCTACCGGGTTGGGGATAGCCTTGTTCATGCTTTATCCCATGATCGAATCGTTCCGTCTCAGCATGACTCGCGGTTCGAGCGAGAGATTCGTAGGCTTCGATAACTACTCCCGTGTTCTCACATCCGAGACGTTCTATCATGCCGTATACAACACTTTGTACATCACCGTATTCCAGCTTTTGATTGCGTTGCCGGTAGGGTTCATCATCGCCTGCCTCATTAACTCGCTCTCTAAAGGAAAGAACTTCTTTAAAGTGATGTTCTACCTGCCGAACGTTACATCCATGGTTGCCGCAGCAACCGTATTTCTAGCCGTCTTGCACCCGGAAGGATTGCTGAACTTCGCTTTAAGCAAACTAGGTTTTTCCACGACGATTTGGCTTGCTCATCCGATTACGGCCAAGTGGGGCGTTATCCTCTTGTCTGTCTGGAACTGGTTGGGATTCGTCATCATTATCAATCTCGCTAATTTGCAGAGCATTTCAACGGACTACTACGAAGCGGCCTCCGTGGACGGAGCTACCCGGTTTCAACAGTGGCGGTACATTACGATACCTAACATGACAGGAAGCTTGGGCGTTCTATTCATCGTAGGATGGATCGGCGGTTTGCAACGTTTCTCGGATGCCTACATGCTGGGCGGTCTTCAAGGGAGCCCGGCGAGATCCTTGCATACGATCGTGGGCTTTGTTTTCGAAAGGGGCTTCGGCGGACATGAATACGGTCTAGCGTCAGCAGCATCCTATGTCCTCTTCGTGTTTATCCTTTTCATCACTTTCTTGAATACGAAACTATCTAAAATGAAAATTTGAGAAGGAGACAGCTGGGATCTATGTTTAACTTCAGATTGAAGCGCAAGGCCGTCGATTATGTGGTTGCCCTCTTTCTCCTTGCTTTAGGGATTATGATGATTTATCCATTCCTATGGATGTTGAGCGTCAGCTTTGAAAGACTGGCCAATGTAGAACTGCCGTTTCCTCCACGCTTAATTCCGGAGAACTTCTCTTGGTTCAATTATAAGCTCGTTTTCGAGAACGGCATGCTGGTCAAAGCCTATCTCAACTCGTTGACCGTCGCCGTCTTCAGCGTTCTGCTTAGCGTCGGAGCTGCGCTATTAGCTGGTTATGCCTTCTCAAGAGGCAGTTTCCCCGGTAAGAAAATACTGTTTTTCGTCGTGCTGGCGACCATGATGATTCCGTTCGAAACACGATTGATTCCGATGTTCACGATGTTCAACAGCTTTGGCATGATCAACTCGAAGTCGCCGCTTATCCTCCCTTCCATTCTAAATGCTCTAGGCATTTTACTGGCTAAGCACTACTTTGATCGGTTACCGGAAGGATTAAGAGAATCGGCCAAAATCGACGGCGCCAGCGAATTCACCGTCTTCATCCGGATTTTCGTTCCGTTAACGGGCCCCATTACAGCTACTTTGGCGATTCTAGCCTTCCAAGACAGCTGGAATTCCTTCCTATGGCCGCTCGTGGTCATTCACGATCAAGCTTTGAAAACCGTCCCCTTATTCTTGTCCAGCTTCTCGGGCGAAGACGGCCAGCGTCTTCTCGGATTGACGATGGCGACTGCGACAATGAGCATTCTTCCTATCCTTCTTGTGTTCTTGTTTTTCCAAAAATACATTATCCGAAGCGTCGCGCTTAGCGGCTTGAAAGGAGAGTGAAGCCAAGGGGATATCGGAGTCGGAGAGAGAAAATAACCAGATCAGATTACTAAAAAACAAAATCATCTTATTTGGAGGCGTCTCACATGAAAAGAATGAAATCCATTTCTTTTATCATTACGATTACGACCATTTTGGCTATCCTGCTCAGCGCATGCGGAAGCAACAACAGCAAAAAAACAGCAGCAGCAACGCATCATCGGAACCGAGCGCTTCTTCTCCGTCAGCGAATGCGTCTTCCAGTGCCAGTCCGAATGCCAATCTCACGGGAACGTTAAAGGTTCAATTCATCGGCGATTTCTCGGTCGAGGATAAAACCGATCCTAAAACGGGAGTCACTTCAAAGGGAATTCACGTCATCAAAGAAGAATTCGAAAAGCAATATCCGGGAGCTAAAGTCGAATTCATCACGATGGGCTGGGACGACTATAACGAAAAAACCCAAACCATGCTGCAATCCAACGCAGCCGACGTTTATCAAGTACCAGGCATCACGAAGTTCGCCGAACAAGATCTGCTTGAGCCGCTTCAACCCTACATCGATCGTGACCAATTCGATCTCAATCAATATTTAACGGGACAAATCGACGGTTGGAAAGTGATGGGACCTAACGATCAGAAGACTGAAATCTACGGCTTGCCATTCATCGGCGATGCCCGCCTTATCGTGTATGACAAGCAATTGTTCGACGAGTGGGGAGTCGATTACTTATCGGAATCTCCTACTCCTGAAGAAGTCATGGAAAAAGCCAAAAAGATGACGGGTAAAAACCCGAAGACAGGCGAACAAAACTACGGGATTACGTACAAAGCCGGCGATGCTGCGGATTCTGTCATGAACATTAACGAATTCAAAGGCGGTCAGTGGGGAACAGGGTTTCTTTGGAAAGATATGAAGGTCGATTTCAATAGCCCAACCATGGTAGATTCTCTGAACTGGTTGGTTGAAGCAACGAAATATGCACCGACGGGCGTCCTTGCCGGACAAGGCTCGGAGAACTTCCTGACGGCCAAAAACAATATCGCGATTAACCTGCGCATGGCGCCGGGATTCATCAATGATATCGCCGTATCCGGTACTCAAGATCGTTTCCAAGCCGCTCTTCTCTTTAAAAACCCTACCCAGGGTATGGGCGGTATGTTCGCGGGCAGCCCTTTTGCAATCGGTAAAACCAGCAAAAACAAAGATCTCGCTTGGGAATGGTTGAAATTCAGCGGCAGCGATTTCTTCCAAAAGTACATGTGGGAATCGCAACGTAACCAAAGCATGCCAGTCATCAAATCCGCCGCAAATTGGGATGAAGTGAAAGCTATCCCGCAAATGAGCGTTATTCTGCAACAAATGAGCCAACTGTGGACGCCTCGTTACCCTTACCGCTCCGGCCAACCAAGATACATCTTGTCCGAGAACGTAGAGAAAGCATTGCTTAATCAAGTAACCACGAAGGAAGCTTTGGACAAAGCTCAAAAAGATTCGACCGATTGGATTTTGTCTCAATAATGGGAAGTCATAAAGATAACGAAGAAGCTGCCGGGAAAAATTCCGGTAGCTTCTTTCACAGATAAATACTTGCCTTTTATACGATTTTTCGTATAACATGCATCGATTGGACGCGGTTTTGGGATAACTTGTGTGAAAAATCGCACAAATTTTCTTCGCTCGTCAACTTCATAGGCGGGAGCAGGTCAAAGACGCTCTTTGAATCAACTCATCACGTCAAGCACTGATTTTGAGGTAGAGCCCTTAAAGGAACTAATAATTAACTTGTAATTGGATCTCATCAGAGATAATCACTAGAAAGTATAAGGAGGAGATAGGAGGTAGAACGTAACATTAAGCGCTTAATAAGCGCTTTTTTATCGATCAGGCGATATGGTGGTTGAATAATACTCAGCCCAAAACGGTTCCGGATTTAATCGAAGCCATTAAGAACTTCTATCATGCAGCAAAATGAGCGCAACCTTTTCCTTTTTGTGCTTGGAACTAACTTACGGATCATAGATATGATCGGATTCCAAGCCAAGGTTGTTTTTGTATTTCATCAATCTGAATGTCGTATCTGGAAGCGGGGATAATCCCTAGAGCCATGGGTTTTGCGAATTAGTTTACACATCGAATAGGATTAGTTTTTAGGAGACTTTTTCAATAGTAATGCAATTATAAATGAACATTGAATTGAAACGATGAGAGAAACTAATAAAACAATCTCATTGTCCTTGAAAAATTGTGCTCCAATTATAAAGAGAACTATAGTAATTACAATACTAGAAACGAAATTTAATAGCATTATCTTCATCTCCTTAACTTAACCATATCCTGTATTTGCTTAAATCGCAAATACAGGATATGGTTGTTAATTTACCAGGTAACTGTCAATGCATAATCAATAGTTTCGGTGTTGAGGCTTGGTGTAACCGCTAAACCGGCAGGGAACACGCTTACGGCTGGTGTTAGTCCAAGAACAGAATGCCCATATCTAATTTGAATGTTTGTAGTTCCTGTTTCATTTTCATTAACATAAACATATTGACTGACCCAGCCCTTTCTCAGACAGTAAGTATTAAAAGGTGTACTAGGAGAAAGGTTAAAAGAGGCTGCCAGACCAGCCCCTGGTTGCCAGTCAGAAGGTTGGTAAGTGTACATTGTGCTGCCGTAACCTGATTGGCCACATATATTTTCTTGGAACCCTCTAGTGTGGCCGTTAATTAATCCATTATTCGTTCTAAAGATAAATTTTGCAGATGTTGGATAACCAATGGACATTTTATCTGTAAATTCAAATAGAGGTCTTATCTTCCATTCATATCTTCCTGTGAGATATATTCTCTTATATCCAGACCAATCACTAGTTACTACCCATGCATCCCCAGCAATAGTGATGTCAGAGGTCGTTAATGCATTTGTACTAATTCCACCATTGTTTTGTGGGCCTTCACTTACAAGATCGTAACCAATTTTTTGTCCTTTGGCTAAAAGAGTTGCATTCAAAGCAATAAGTTCCTTCAATACCTCAACAGGATAATCTTGAATATCCTCATCATTTAATCCCTTTTGTTTAAGAATCGCAATTTCATTGGACGTGAGGCCATCCATGCTGGACTTGGCAAATACGGTTGAACATAGGGTGAAGATTAAAGCAAAAGAAATAGCAATGGAAAACACCTTCTTCATTAAAAGCACCCCCAATAAATTTTGTCAATAGAAAATTTAAATTTTTCAATTCACTATTGACACCTTGATTATAGGATATTTTCCTGTATATGTATATAGAGAAATATATCGGAATTTCTAGAATGAATGGATATATAGTTCCCCCTAAAAAAGTCGGGAATATTTGAGCAAATTTAAAGGAATTCCGTACCTCTAACTTCATTCGCAAATCTTCTCTTAAGGGAGAATCAATTCTTCATCAAACTCCGTATCCTCTTTCCGGGATCTGTAAATACACCTTGTAGCTCCCCAATCGAATCCGACCATTTCATGTCGAATTCTCGTGTCGCGATTTTTTTTGAAGGCTCGGGGATATCTGACTTCATTTATTGAACTTGCTGCCGATGAGGATTCGCGGATGACAACCTTAGCGGTAGAATCAGATGCCGTGCTCGTCCGCTTCGCTCCCTGTGCGCGGAACGCCCCCAGCTGTCCTCCTCGGACCGGGACGTCTCCCCGTTTTACTCCACAAAAAAACTCTGACCTCATGCGGTCAGAGTTTTTATGGTGGAGGCGAACCGCGGCTTAGCAAATCCACAATTCGCCGCCGCGTGTTGCTCAAGTTGTTTGGGGAGGTGGCGTAGCTAATCTTTAGCCAGTACGATCAGTTCCTTCGAATCAATCACCAGTCCGGCTGAACGGATAAAATCAAACCCAAGTATACCATCTATCTCCATGCCGTAATTCATATCTCCGATCTCAACTTCAAACGTATACAGCGAAACCTCCCTTGCCTTCACAAAATCAAAATGCTTGGAATATACAACCTCCACTCCACCCACGCCTCTGATCTTATTCAGAAAATCGCCAGGCTCAATTTTAACCCCAATGGTGTCCACTGCATCCGCACTGAAAATGGTTCCCGCCGACCCAGTATCGAGCAATACATTCTTTAAATGAAGCTCTTCGCCGCGATAACAAACCGTTACTGCTATAAAGGGCAGTCCATGCCTTACGTCTATGTTCATCTGAGCCCCCGAACCCCCGCCCATTTTTCCCTAAGCTCTAGTTTTTCGCGGGATGGATCGGCTACACTAAGTTGGACAGAAAAAATAAGGGCTTGTAGAATAAACCTATCATGCTAAGGAGCGGATCTCTACAGTGCCTAAAAAACAACGACGTACGTTTACAACTGAATTTAAAAAACA
>NZ_JBHSEP010000040.1:0-10550 GCF_042654645.1 Cohnella hongkongensis
GGAATTAGATGACTATGTGAATTGGTTCAACAAGCATCGCATCCATGGCACCTTAGGCTATATGACGCCTGTTCAGTACCGACAAGAAGCCCTTAAAAAAATTGTCTGATTTACTGTTGACAATCCATTGCCTCTGTTCTCGGGTTTGAAATATTTAGGCGGAACTACATACGCTAGGGAGGGAATAGCCGCAGCACCGGCTGCTTGAATAATTCTTGCGGTTACAACGGCCGGAAAAGAGCTCGAAAAAACCCCCATTAGCGAACCCAGAGTGAATAGGGCTATCCCTGTTAGTATTAATGACCGTGCAGAGAAACGGTCGAATCAATACTTTGCTCAACATTCATTTAAAGGGGTATGAACCTCAAAAAGTTAGCCACCTGGTTCTGGAAGTCAGAAGTCAGGTGGCCAAGCCGGCGGTTCAATGGATTTTTCCTTTTCATACATTAAATTTCCTGTAGTAATGCTTGTAATCCTGCCTTATTTATTACATTCCACGGTGTGTTTAATTCGGGCTGAAAGAAGAAGTCGGCATAGGCCAATTGTTCTAAGGTGCATCCGGTTTGAATCGCAAGGGAGACCGTATTGATATGAGCAGTCATATCGACTTTAGACATGATTTGTCCCCCTAAAATCTCTAAAGTGGTTGGATCGTAAACCAGCTTGAACATAACGGTCTTCTCCGGAGAGAACAGGGCAGCCCCTTGTTCCAAGTAGACGGATTTGATTTCAATGCCCAGCTTTTTTGCCGTTTTATCATTCAAACCAGTTGTAGCGAAATAATAATCAAAATGATGCGCACCTGAAGAGCCTTGTACACCGGGAAGCGGATGAATGGTTTCGTATAAGTTTTTTACTGCATAATGGGCTTGACGACGCGCGTTGGTTCCTAATGAAACATTCATCCGCATTTTTCTGGGATGGTACCAAACCGTTGTTGCATCCCCAATGGCGAAAATATCGGGATCACTTGTACGCATATATTCATCTGTTTTAATTCTGCCATCCGGCAATAATTCCACTGAACCTCGCAACCATTCCGTGTTGGGACGATTGCCGGCAGACAAGATGACCAGGTCTGCTGAATAGGTGCCTTTTGTAGTGACAACCTCGACGACTCGATCATTTTCATCACCGACAAATTCGAGGATCGAGTTGCCTAGTGCCAATTCCACTTCCCGATCTTTCATTTCTTCTTCAAGTACATCCGTAAATTCTTGATCTAAATAGGAGCTTAAAGGACGATCGTTGATGTCCATTAACGTAACCTTTTTCCCTGATTCGGCAAATAATGAAGCGGCTCCCGTCCCAATGTATCCTGCGCCAACAATTACAACGTGTTTAATACTTGGATCTGCAGCATGTTTTCTCATAGTGAATAGATCTTGTCGACTGCTCATCGTACCGATGTTTGTTAAATGCTGTCCAGGGACAAGAGGAATAAACGGCTTTGCACCCGGACTTAAAATGAGTTTGTCATAACTTTCCTTTCGTGATTCCCCTGTCATATGATTGAAGATTTCCACTTGGTGCTTGCCAGGTTCTATTTGAATTATTTCAGTGTTGCCGAAGATGGATACTCCTTGTTGTTGAATGGTTTCGAGATCCTTGGCCGAAGTGGAGGAGAAGTCCCCTTTGTCATACCATTGAACGTTCGCATTCGGACACATCAACCGTAACGCTTCAACCGCTTCAATCCCCCCGTGCGAGCCTCCTAAAACAATAACCTTCATGATGATCTCTCCTTTGGATACATCACTGTATCTTATTTTATAATTAGGATACATTAATGCATCTTAAGAAGTCAATTAGATACACGTTTGGATCTTATTTATTTAAGATACAGTTTCCTGTATAATGAGCATACAAGGAGAGAAAAAGGGATGACGGAATCAAATAAAAGCCGCCGCCGCGGCGACCAATTACAAAATGATATTTATGCAGCAACGTATCGTCTGCTGGAGACGGAAGGGTACAGTGCGATTAATTTTGCGCGTATTGCTCGTGAGGCGAATACCAGTCGTTCGGTGGTTTATCGTTATTGGGATACTCCGTTTGATTTAGTGTTTGCAGCTGTCCAACAACGGATGCAACAATCGGAAGGGATATTCAAGAGTCTGGATCTCGACAAGGGCAGTCTCCGTGATCATTTAGTATCTGTCGGTCAGCATTTTATTTTGGAGTCCGACAATGGACCGTTTAGATTATTTAAAATGCTGTTTTCCGAGATGATTAGCCAGCAGGAGAGAGAACGGACAAGCCAGATGTTGGCTGAAGCCACAGCTTCCAATATTAAGATTATGGATTACGTTCTTCAACAGGCCGTGCAACGGGGAGAAATCACAAAGCTCCCACCTAAAGCGACCAAACTCATTCTTTTTGAGCAAATTCGTTATACGTTTATGCTTGAAAATGGAGGGGTGTCGCATCAGAAATTGGAAGAGATTGTTGATCATGTGGTGTTGCCGGCAATTTTATATTTTTCGAAACCGTGAATTCTCATCTGGAGCATAAATGGGTTAAACTTACCGGATACAAGAGCTCAGTAATCATAAAGCACTTAGTATTCATTCGGTTTGAAAAAAAGTCGAGTCTGTGCTATTATCAGAAAAATACAAATATAGCGATGAAGAGAAGGCTATGCAATAGCGTTTATGTCCAGAGAGCGGGGGGGATTGCTGAAACCTCTGTCGTAACGCATGTATAGTGTCGTCTCGGAGCTGTTGACCGAACGCGGAAGGCGTAATATCACGCCCGCAAGTAGGATCAACCGGCCTGGCATCCGTTAACATGCTGCAGGTAAAGCGTCGGCTTTACCTCATGAGACTGCAGTTGCGAGATTGCAGTAAACCTGGGTGGTACCGCGAACATTCCCCTTTCGTCCCAAGGCTTCAAGCAGTAGCTTCGAGCTTTGGGAAGGAAGGGGTTATTTTATTTAAATACCAACAGGCGATGAAGAGAAAGCCGGCAAGTGCGGTTATGCCCAGAGAGCAGAGGAAACGCTGAAACCTTTGCCTTAACCCTTTGCATGGTGTCGTCTCGGAGCTGTTAACCGAAAGCGACTGGTCTCCTTCCGTGCCCGCAAGTAGGCTTAACCGAAATGGTGCTCGTTAACGCGCCGCAGGTAAGGCATCGGCCTTACCTCATGAGGCTGCATTCGCGAGGGTGCAGCGAACTTGGGTGGTACCGCGAAATCCCCTTTCGTCCCTGTATGAGCTGACCGCTGTCAGTTTGCTCAGGAGGAGAGGGGATTTTATTAGGCAAAGGAGGCTGCCCAAGTGGAACAGCAATTAGGAGTGACGAATGAAACAACGACGCCATCAGAGGAATCTATCACCGGTTCGGAGGCGCTTTTGCGCGGCTTGCTGCAGGAAGGCGTGAAGTGCGTATTCGGCTATCCGGGAGGTAATGTGCTCTATATTTACGACGCGATGGTACATCAGCCTGAATTCAAGCATATCTTGACCCGGCACGAACAAGGCGCGATCCACGCGGCGGACGGCTATGCCAGGTCGACGGGGAAGGTTGGGGTGTGCATCGCAACATCCGGTCCGGGAGCAACAAATCTGGTGACCGGGATTGCAACCGCTTATATGGATTCGGTGCCTCTGGTTATAATAACAGGGAACGTATCTACGAATGTCATGGGCACGGATGCTTTTCAGGAAGCGGACATCATTGGCATCACGATGCCGATTACGAAGCACAGCTACATGGTTCGCGACGTACGCGACCTTCCTCGCATCATTCATGAAGCGTTCTACATTGCAAATACGGGCCGCAAAGGTCCTGTCTTGATCGATATTCCAAAAGACGTGACCAATCAGCGGATGGCTTATCGTCCAGCGGACACGGTTCGGTTGCGCGGATACCGTGGGGCTCCGGAACCGAGTCCATCAGAAATAGATACGCTGCTTCAGGCGATTGCGGAAGCGCGCAAGCCGGTTATTATCGCAGGCGGCGGCGTTGTCTATTCGAACGCTTCGCAGGAGCTGATCCAATTCGTTCACACCACGCGGATTCCGGTTGCGACGACTCTGCTCGGCCTCGGCGGGTTTCCGAGCGATGATGAGATGTGGCTGGGCATGCTCGGACATCATGGCGTATATGCGGCGAACATGGCGGTGCAGAATGCGGATCTCATCATTTCGATCGGCTCGCGTTTCGATGACCGGGTCACGATGAAGCTGGACGGGTTTGCGCCTCAGGCCAAACGTATCGCCCATATCGATATCGATCCTGCGGAAATCGGCAAGAACGTCAAGACAGAGATCGCTTGCATCGGCGATATTAAAAACGTGCTGGCTTATGCGAACACGAAAGCGCAAGCAGCCCAGACGGATACCTGGCTCGAGCAGCTTCAAGAGTATAAGATGCAGCATCCGCTTCGGTATACCGATTCGGATACTGTCATTAAGCCGCAATATGTGCTCGAGATGATTAGCGAGACGACGCAAGGGGATGCGATCATCACCACCGATGTCGGCCAGCACCAAATGTGGACCGCGCAGTTTTACCGCTTCAAGCATCCTCGCTCGCTCATCACGTCGGGCGGTCTTGGCACGATGGGCTTTGGCTTCCCGGCTGCGATCGGCGCTAAAGTCGGAAATCCGGATCGTATCGTCGTCTCGATCAACGGCGACGGGGGCATGCAGATGTGCGCGCAGGAGATGGCGATCTGTGCGATTCATCAGATTCCGGTCAAAATCGTGGTCTTGAACAACCAGGTGCTCGGCATGGTTAAGCAGCAGCAGGAATTGATGTATGAACGACGCTACAGCCAAATTGATCTGTCCGGCAGTCCGGACTTCGTCAAGCTTGCGGAAGCATACGGAATCAAGGGATTAAGGGCAACGAACAAGGCCGAGGCCTCCAAGGTCTGGCTTGAGGCGCTGCAGACGACAGCACCCGTGCTCGTCGAGTTCGTCATCCCGGCCAATGAGAACGTGTACCCCATGGTGCTTGCCGGCACGACGCTGGACCAAATGATTCTAGGGTACGACGAATAATTGCGCTGAAGAGACAAAAATCAGTTTAATTGCTGGTTTTGAATCTGAAGTGCTGGTATACTGATTGCTTAATACCGTTATGGGTTTTCTCGTCCATGACTGTCGCTTTTTCGATTTCAAGGGCTTACGACTATAGATTCTTTCGAAAAAGCTAACGTTGCGTGATGTTCAACGTCAGAGGCGTGGATGCAGAGCTTGGGCGGAGAATATCTGTGCCGAATTCCAGCACTGCGACGACCCGTTCCTGAGGCCGAATTCCAAACGGTGTACATTTTTCGCGATTGTAAGTCCATTCCGGAAGGGTTCGGTAAACGTGCCAGAGGTTGGTCTTGGCCAATAATTGAAAGTTCTGAATCAGACAGCATACGGCCGCGTAATCCTCATCCTGCTTGTGGAGATCGCTTTCTTCCTTGGACACGATGAGCAGGAATGCCGTGGACGAGCTCCCTTGTAAACTGCGAAGCTTGCCGGCCGCTTCTCCTCCTGTTACATAAACAAAACGCCACGGTTCCCGCATCCCGTCGTTTGGCGCATAGACAGCTTCATTCAACATTCCCAGAATGGTTTGAGGGGAATACGGCAACATGCCCGCATTCGTATGCGGATGCGGGTGGTCATCCCCACCGATCATCGTCCATTTCTGTTCCGCCGGCGTTCTCTTCCGGGCTCTGGGCACTTTATCAAAGTATCCGATACTCAGAATCCCGGCAAAACGCTCCCCGTTCTGCAATCCGATTTCCTTGAAGAAAGTCTCGCTCATGATTAGCGGGTCCGTATACCACAGCATGCCCAGTCCTTGCTCCCAGCCTAGCAGCTGGAAATTCTGCATGATGCTGCAGACCGCGGAATAATTCTCGTCGCTTTGCTGCCGCGTGTTGGCGGATTCCGTAATGAAAACCAAGTGAGCGGGAATCTCGGTGGCTTGTTTGCTATAAAAGTCGGTCATTTTGTCGGGGATGAACTTGCCGAAACGACTTTCCTTGATCTTCGCGAGCATGCTTCCGGCCAGTCGTTGACGCGATTCCAGGGAATTGTAATAGATGCAGCGCCAGCTTGGATTGCCCTCGGTTTCATACAAACCGGCGGCTTCATGCAACAAGGAAATAATCTGCTCTTGCGGGACCGGCGTGGACTTGAATTTGCGGATCGTTCTTCGTTCTCTTATCGTTGCGGAAGTATTCATAAGAATTCCCTTCTTTACTCATATTATTAACTGGTTAACAATTTATTTTGTTAATGAGTAAACTATATATTCAGATGTGGTGTGTTGTCAATCGGAAATTTGGATGAATGATACGGTTTGATTGCTTAAATGAATTGTGATATGTTGGTTAATGGATAAACAATAAGGGGAGAAAGAAGATATGAACTCGTCCGAGGGACTTAAGAGGTTGCTGTACAGCCGATTTCTTCATTTTTCACATTTGACCGAACAACTCTTTGCGACCGAGAGCGAAGAATTTGCGGATTTTGCCCGGCTGGAAGGGCTCAGTTCGTTCCCAACCAATCTAACCAGCGTCCATACCATCGACTGCATCGGCCATAATGAGCCTATCAATAATACTTCCATTGCAGAGAAAATGAATTTATCCAAGGCGAGCATTACCAAGATCAGCACCAAGCTGCTGGAGGAAGGCTACATCAAGCGCAGCCAGATGAACGACAACAAAAAAGAAGTCTATTTCAGCCTGACGCCCAAAGGCCGGCAGATCTTCGAGGTTCATGCCAGGATGCATGTCATCATCGAGCACCGGTTTATCGATTCAATGAACGACTTTTCGGAATCGGAGCTTCAGGCCGTCCTGAAGTTCTTTCAAATGATAATTCAACATAACGACGAAAAAATCGCAAAAGGGAAAGAATGAGACAATGGGAAGCGTGAAGGGGAATAAGGCTGTTTTTGAGATGATTCCCAACCTATCCGGTAATTCCCCAGACGCGACGAGCAATAATTGCAGTAAGAACGCTAATGCCATTAGCGATTCGAACACGGCTAGCCCTCTTTCCTTTGAATTTATTCAAGCCGGTGTCGTGAATCGTCCTCTCGCGTCCGGCACGGAGGGCTGGGATTGTGGTTTGGGAGAGGTTAGTGCACCTCTGATTAGCAAAAAATTGCACTGATTGGAAAAGATTCCGGACTGACCGCAGAGACCGCATCGCGGAAAGGAAGAGGATCAATGATGCAGGTTGTACGGGAAACGAATATTTTCTTTGCTCGTAAATTAAAAGAGTCAGCTCGAAATGGTTTGGGTAATCTCAGGTTTGATGACTCCCTTGTTATATATCTTATTATTTAGTCCATTATTGAAAAACATTACCCATCCTGCTATGACTGCCGCTCAGGTTTTAGATATGTTTGTGCCGGGCATTTTAGTTCTCTTGGCATTTAGTTCTGGAATGGGGGCTGGATGGTCAATGGTTTTTGACCTGAAGAGTGGGATTAATTTATGTTGAAAGTCATCTTTGGCTTTGCGGTTGACCACTATATAGGAACAATTGGCATGAACGTCAAGAGGGGAGCGAATAAATGATAAAACGTGAAGATCTGCTTGCTCGTCAATTTCAGCTGCAAGCGGAGGCCGCTGCAGTGGCGGAAGAATTGAACCTTATCCAATCGCTAAAAGCAGCTGGCATGCCCGTCAAAGTTGGAAGTGCGGCACTCGGTTTAATGACTTGGAGAGACCTTGATATGACGGTCGTTTGTTCCAAGTTGGACGTTGCTGTAATTTCCGGAATTGCTTCGCAATTGATATTGAATCCCAAGATTCGGCAGATGAAATTTATGAACGATACCGGTAGTTGGAACACCGATCCGGCCTACCCAGACGGGTATTTTATTGGATTGGATTACTTATCTAAAAGCGGGAGCCAATGGTCACTGGATATTTGGTTCGTTGATGATCCTGAGAAACAACCTGATCTGCGGCATATTCGTACGTTGCCCGGTCGTCTTCATGAAGAGGCGGTTCTCTCTATCTTGCGGATAAAAACTGTCTGGGCCTCGAGATCCGAGTATGGGAAACAGGTGAAAAGCTTTGATATCTATACGGCTGTATTAGACCATCAAGTGAGCACACCCGAAGAATTCGAACAATGGTTGCAAAGCCGTAACAACATCTCACTTTGAGTGCTATGGAAGGAGGAAGGAGGAGGGCCGATGCCGGATTTTTCAACGCTATTGGCATATGTTATCGTTGTCATTCTTCTATTTATAATTCCAGGCCCCGCCGTTCTTCTTACCATTACTCGTACCGTTCAAAACGGGCGAAAAGGAGGCATAATGGCAGGGATTGGCATCGCCATCGGGGATTTTCTTCACACCTTATTTGCTACTGTCGGGCTTTCCACGATACTGATGACCTCTGCTCTAGTTTTCAATATTGTTAAATATGCAGGAGCGGTATACTTACTATATTTAGGAATTCGCGAAATGATGAGTAAGCCATCAGATCCACAACTTCCAAAGGTTAAATCGGCAGGAGCTTTAAATTCATTCTTTTCAGCAACTGTTGCAGAAGTTCTTAATCCAAAGACAGCGCTGTTTTTTCTGGCTTTTTTGCCTCAATTTGTTCATCACGAACGAGGTCAAGTCACCACGCAGTTTTTGATCCTTGGTGTCGTCTTTGTGATTTTAAGTGCCTTGTATACAACCGCGATTGTGCTAGGTATCTCTGCCCTTGGAAAACTGGTTAAAGGGAGTACATGGATAAGCCGGTTAAGCCGCCTAAGTGGCAAATTCGTAGGAGCAATTTATATCGGACTAGGCCTAAAGGTTGCATTCCAAAGACAGTAATGATGCAATAACGTCAAGATTGAAAGCCGCCCTTTAGTGATATCGTCAAGTAGACGGTGGAATAAAACAAAATGTCTAAGCCGCCTTAGCTCGAGCTTCTCATCGGGCTAAGGCTGTTTTAGTCTACTGCCCGGATAGACAGAGCGCCCTTTGGGGGCGTTCTCTTTTTTATGTGGCTCCTCACCATTTTTATAAAATTATATCAAAATAATATATTTACATATTATATTATTTTGATATAATAAAATCGATCAAACGAATAAGGAGGAAATATAAGATGTTCAAAAGCGGCAATGTGACTGTAATGGTATCGGATATGAAAAAGGCTGTAAAATTTTACGCCGAAACCTTGGGATTGGAGCTGCAGCACGGGGACGGGCATTTTACGCAAATCGCGGCACCTGGATTGACGATCGGTCTCCTGCATCTTGCCGGAGAACAAGGTTCCCTTCCGGAAAAATCGGGCAGCATGTCCATAGGGTTTGAGGTGGAGGACATGGAGTCAGCCATCGAAACGCTGAAATCCCGCGGCCTTGCCTTCCACGATTCCGTGGAAGGCAAGGCGGCCAATGTCGTGCATTTCAACGATCCTGAAGGCAATACCCTTTACTTGGTTTGCAATCGTTAAACCACAGGGCGGCATAAAGAAAATGTAAGGAGGCATTTTCCGCATGGCCTCGATAACCAACGTCAACATGGTTGTCGCCGGACTGCTGGCGGCGATGTTTATTGGCGCTTTGGATGCGACCGTCGTCGCCACCGCTACCCCGCATATGATCAAGGATTTGCACGGCGAGACGCTGTTCAGTTGGGTGTTTGCGATTTATACGTTGACCACCTGCGTAGCGACGCCCATTTTCGGCAAACTCGCCGATTTGTTCGGGCGCAAACCCGTATTCGCCGCCGGCATCGGTTTATTCGTGCTCGGTTCCATCTTGTGCGGAGCCGCACAATCGATGACGGGGCTCATTTGGTTCCGGGCTTTGCAAGGATTTGGTGCCGGGGCGCTTGCGCCCGTGTGCTTTACCGTCATCGGCGATTTGTTCTCGGGCAAGCAGCGCGGCAAAATGATGGGTATCTTTTCGTCCGTTTGGTCTGTGGCTGGCCTTCTCGGCCCGCTAATCGGAGGTTACTTCGTCGATCGGCTCTTCGCTGGTCATGGCAGGCTCCATCTGGCTGATTGCGCTTCAGATGAACTCGCCCTACGTATTTTGGATCGGTATCCTCGTGCTAATCGGACTGGGAATGGGGTTCGTTGCGACGCCCTCCACCGTTGTCGTTCAATCGGTCGTCGGCTGGGAAAAACGCGGCGTCGCCAACGCTTCCAGCATGCTGGCCCGTGCGCTGGGCCAAACGGTCGGCATCGCGGTATTCGGCACGATTTACAACCAGTATGTAACCATATCGGCTCCAAAACGGAGCTGACTGCCGGAATGCATGCCGTTTTTCTGCTCATGTTGGGGATCGCGATTGCGAACCTGCTCACCGTATCATTCCTGCCGAAGCACCGCCGAGTGATGGCGCAGCAGCATTCGGCGTAACGGCAGGGTGACAAAGCGAAATACCGGAACCGGCAGCAAACGGATGCGGCCAGGAAAAGCCGCGACCTGCGGCTTTTCTGTTTTGTCTAAGAAAACCCCCAGTTCGACTGGGGGTTCAGGAAAGCTTATAGCTATGAGTAAAAATCCCTTGACCTTTATGATAAGATGGTAGCCGGTCTGCCAACCGCACCATCGAATCAAGGAGGA
>NZ_JBHSEP010000041.1:0-6195 GCF_042654645.1 Cohnella hongkongensis
TGTTTTTTAAATTCAGTTGAAAACGTACGTCGTTGTTTTTTAGGCACTGTAGAGATCCGCTCCTTAGCATGATAGGTTTATTCTACAAGCCCTTATTTTTTCTGTCCAACTTAGTGTAGCCGATCCAGATTATGGAATGGTTGCCGCGCGATCTATTCGGATACGAGGTGGTGGAAAGGTTAAGCCCTTCCTCCGCGCCGGCCCCCTCGCAGCCAGAGGCCGAGCCCGCCAATCACTACGTCACGGTCGTCGCAGATATAGCGGAAGTTCGGGACAATCCGTTCGGCAAGGGCGAGTTAATTTTAATCGTTAAAAAAGGGGACCGTCTTCAATGGACGGGAAGAAGCGTAAGAGACGTTGCGACGGGCAAGTATTCGTACTTGGTTATGCTGGAGGGTGGAGAGACCGGGTATATGATTCAGGAGGATATCGAAGAAACCCAGTGATCCGAATGCCGGGTATACTGGACGCATGTTCGCAGCCAAAAGACCGTCGATTCGACGGTCTTTTGGCTGTTCGTCTTTTAACCCGGGAACGGGGCGGCCGGCAGTTGATCTCCCAATTCGGGAGCGAGATCGGACGAGACGTAGGTGGACACGGAGATGTCCTTGAGCGCTTGGGGGTACATCATGTCCGGATCGGGAAGGACGGCCCGATACTGGATAATCGCTTTGCCCTGATCGAAAGTTATCCCCGTAATCTCCATTCCGTAACCGGCGTGCGGCGCCGTAGCGGTAACCGTAACTTTCACAACTTCGTCCGTCAGCTTCTCGGAAGTGAGCTTGGCTTCGCTCAGAACGGCTGGCTCCGGCGTCTGGATTGGCGGAACTTCGCCAATAAAACGAACGGTTCTGTTGATCAGCAGATCGGCCTGAGCTTGCGTGACGCCGTTTTTCGGATTGAAACGCTGCTTGCCGTCCAGGGTGAAGATTTTAGCGATCAGCAGTCTCTGAATGCTTTCCATGTTGTCTTTCGAAATATGGTCGGCGTCGGAGATCAGAATGAAAATCTCAATCCAGGCGTAATCGCCTTTCTGGCTGAGAGCGCCATAGAGCCACTTGGCGAATTGCTCGCGATTGACCTTCGCGGAAGGATTCACGTCTTGCGGAAGATCCAGCCCGTTGTAATGCGCGATAATAAAATCGTTCGCGTAAGGGGCCGTGTCTTTCACCTTAGTATAGTAATCGCTAGCTTTCGGCTCCTTAATAAAACGGATATGATCGATATTCAGATCCAGTCCCTGGACGATGGCGCTGACGGCGCTGGCCACGGTAATACCTTTCTTATCGGCCGACTTGGCGCTTCCTGATCCCGCGAAGGCGGATCCGCCGACTGTTAAGCTGAAAACCGCGATCAAAGCGAGCAAAATCACCGACTTCCGAATTCTTGTTCTCATCCTTGTTCCCTCCGTATCGTTGTATTGGAATGTCTTCTGGTTTGGTATTGTAGACGGAGCCGGTCTGGAAAAGGTTGCACTCTTTCTTTTTGCGAAGAATACGGGGGAAGGAGGGACTTCCGCGATTCAGGCTGCGCATCGGACAACAAAAAAGAGAGCCCGTCGTGCAAGGGCTCTCGGTCGCTTAAGTATGGTGATCTGAACAGGGATCGAACCTGTGACCCCCACCCTGTCAAGATGGTGCTCTCCCAGCTGAGCTATCAGATCATGTTTTGTTTAGCGGCGACAAGTAATATAATAGCAAGCTGCGTGCCTGAAGTCAACCTGATTTTTAAAATTTTTTGTTCATTTTACCCGCAAAAGCTGTATCGCGCATAAGGACTGGAAAAAAGGGATGTTTCGGCTTCCGGCTGCGTACATATGTACGAAGAGCGGCGGGAGAGGGGGAGGCGAGTGGAGGAAGCGGCATTGTTTGCGGTGTGGATAGTCGGCTTGACCGTGTTGGTCGGCGGAGCGATGGCGGCGATTACGCGGTTCGTGACGCGGGACACTTCGGCGTATGACGAGCATACGACCTGGGCCCACCTGGCCCGGCGCGAGAACCGGCAACCGGAGGAACCCTCCGGGGACTTGCAGGAAGAGCGTCCGGCGCAGCTTGACCGCTAAAAAGGGGCTGCCGAAGCGGCATCGGCCGTCGGTTCCCCCTTGCTTGGGCATTATTCGTCCTCTTCCCACTTTCGGGAGTAGGCTTTTTTGGTCGTCCACAGTACGATCCAGATGAGCAGAACGGCGATGACACCGGCGATGATGAACGTGGTAAGCAACACGGTTCTTCCTTTCCTCGATGATGCTACTATCATAACATGAATTATTCGTTAGGGGTGAGCCGCTCCACCTCGTAAGAGACTTGCTGCTCGACGAATTTCATCCTGCCGGTGCGCCCGACGAACTCGGCCTGATCGTCTCCGTAATGCATCAGATAGATCCGCTTCTGCAAGTCCTCCGGCAAAGTCAGCAATTGCGGCAGACAGGCATGGACGGCGCCCGGAGGGTGCAGCTGGCAGTCGTGAAATATGACCTTGACGCCGCGTTCATGGACGAGCGAGGCCAACAGATCAGGATCGAACACCGTGTCTCCGGAATAGAAAAAGAAGCCGTTGAACAGCATCGAAAAATTCGGCTTGTTCGGAATGTGGCGGGTCGGTACGGGTTCGACCTCAAGACCCGGCATGAGCGGATGGCGCTCCCCGGGCTTCAGCGGCCTCACCTCGAAGAAGTCGTCGAGCGTATCTCCGTCTTCCTGTTGAAGCCCGCCCTTAAGAGAGTGTTCCCAGATCGGTTGAACGAGCTTGTCGGCAATATACAGAACCGGCTTGCGGCCGTAGACGTATTTCATCTGAAAGGCGAACTCTTCCAATCCCCCGATATGATCGGCATGAATATGGGTAATGAGAACCGCGTGCAGGTCGTTAAAGCCGTATCCCAGCTCATGAAGCGCTCTAGGCGCGGTTATTCCGCAATCCACCATCAGGAGCCGGCCTTCGGCTTCGATGAGAGCATTGTTGTTATGGAAGCTTTTGGCGAAGGCGCTGCCTGTTCCCAACATGGTAATCTTCAACTCGGTACCTCCTTAATAGGGGATTGCATACAAGCGATCGCAGCTTACATCAATGTACCATAATTTACCTTACTAAGTAAGAAGGCTGTTAAAAAAAGATGAGGCCGGCAGTGTCGGCATGGACGGCTTTCGCATAGTCTGTGGGAGACGATCGAACTCCTCAAGGCGGGCGAAAGGAAGATCTCCGATGGGCAAAGCGATCAAGAAGAAAAAATCGGCGGCGGCGGAGCAGCAAAAGCGGGCGCAGATGAAGATCGTAACCTCAGACGTCTGCGCCGTATGCAAGACGCCGTGCAGCAGAGGGCTTCGTTACTTGGCACAGATGAGCGTTCCCGGAGCGGTCGGACAAGGCGTTCCCTGCGTGCTGACGCTGCCCGGCCGACCGTGAACCGCGATTTCCCGGGCAAGCGCAAGCTTCGTCACGATGCGACAGATGAGGTCGACGAGGGGGAAATGATAAACTCTTCATTCATTTTTAACTTTCCTGCGCAACTTTCCGCATAGGTATCGGTATAACCAAATATAAGCACGATACGAGACGGCGAGAAGACGGAGGAAAAGAATTATGAAGGTTCGTAAACTGATCGTTCTGGTTGCCGCGTTCACGTTGTTGTTCGGCGGTGTAGCTTATGCGGATTCCGTATCTCAGAAATTAAAGGTTTTGATGAACAATAAGAAGTCGGACGAAGTGGCCGACGGAGGCGTCGTCGTGGACAATAAAGTCTACATTTCCTCCCAGGTCGTGTCGGATCGGCTTCAGGCGATCGTGGTCAGAGAGGACGGGAGGGCCGTCGTATACAAGCCCAACGTCCATATGGTAACCAACGTAGGATCGACGATATTCGCCGATGTGAAGATGAACGACAAGTTCAAATTCAGCACGTTTATTCAGGTGGACTCCTTGAAGCTCGACATTAATGCGCTGAAGCTGACGATCGCCGACCCCTACGGCGAAGAGAAGCTGATTGAGCAGCGCAAATCCGGGGACAGCGATTTTCCGGACGGGAAGTCGGATTTCTGGATCACGATGAAGGATATCTCCTATAATTTCGATAAGGCCGGCCCTTACACGCTCCGCTTCTCCGTCAAGCCGGTCGGCGATTCCTCCTTCAGGGTGATCTCGGAGAAAACGATCAATTCCAAATAACTCGAGTCGGCGTACCGAAGAAGCCCGAACCGCGACAGGTTCGGGCTTCTTTATTGTGCGCCCGGCATGGGCGATAACTCGGTGGTGAAAGTCCACTACAGGCTTGGCAGTAGGAACTGTTAGCTGAAGGCAAGGGTGTCGGTCGTGAGGCCGAATCTGAAGGAAGCCAGAGGCAAACCCTCGGTCTGACGAACAGAAATCACATACAAGGCATGGTGAGACGGATGAGCTTGCAGTACAAAGCAAAGTCCAATACTGCCCGAATCTCATCATGTAGATGTGGCAGATGGATGAGGGGAAAGTTATCGCTCTTACCCGGGGAGGTCTCACAGACATGAAGTAGGGAAAAAAAATCCGAAACACGGAGTAAAGCTTGCTGTGAGAAGTCAGCAGAGGCCATAGTACGCGAGCCGCGAAAGCGGCGAGCGGAAGGGCTGAACAATCGTAAGTCTCGAGTACAAACTGAAAGGAGAGTCGATGCGATGAAAGCAGAATACCGAAAGGGCTGCCGGCAAAGAGATAGCGTGGAACGTGAAGGGTATGCAGGAGCGCGGAGCATCGGAACTCGGGAAGGTAGAGAAAGAGACGGTGCAACCGATCTGATGGAACGTATCTTGGACAGAGATAATCTGAACCGGGCGTACAAGCAGGTCAAACGCAATCACGGAGCGCCCGGAATCGATGGGATGACCGTCGAGGCAGCGCTACCGTGGCTGCGAGAAAACAGAGAGAACCTTTTGCAACGAATTCGGGAAGGCCAATACAAGCCAAGCCCGGTGAGGCGCAAGGAAATCCCCAAACCAGATGGAAGCGGCATACGAAAGCTGGGCATCCCGACCGTAGTGGATCGGGTGATTCAACAAGCGATTGCCCAGCAACTGCAACCGATGTTTGAGCCGCTCTTCTCGGACGGAAGCTATGGTTACCGCCCGGGGCGAAGCGCGCAGCAAGCGATTCGGAAAGTCAAAGCCTATGCCGAGCAAGGCTATGGACATGCCGTCGAAATCGATCTGTCTAAATACTTCGATACGCTCAACCACGAGCTTCTTTTAAACATCTTGCGCAAACACATCCAGGACAAAGGCGTCATCGATCTGATCAAGAAATATCTGAAAAGCGGAGTCATGGAGAATGGGGTGCGTCGGGCAACGGAAGAGGGCTCGCCACAGGGTGGCCCGTTGTCGCCGCTTCTGGCTAACATCTACCTGAACGAATATGATCAGGAGATGAAAAGCCGAGGCGTGACGGTCATCCGCTATGCGGATGATATCGTCGTGCTGGCGAAGAGTAGACGAGCAGCCCTGCGACTGCTGGAATCCAGCCGGACGTACTTGGAACAGAAGCTCAAGCTCCAGATAAATGCGCAAAAGAGCAAGGTCGTCAGCGTCGTGGCGCAGAAACACTTCAAATTCCTTGGATTCGCGCTAGGCAAGAACGGAAAGGGCGTATGCGTGCGCGTACACCGCCAATCCCTGGCCAAAGCAAAGAAGAAGTTGAAGGAACTAACGAGCCGAAGTCAAGGCAGAAATGCCCGGCAGGTCATGGAGAACGTGAAAGTCTACATTCGCGGCTGGATCGGCTACTTCTATGTAGCGGACATGAAACGAATTCTGCAAAGCTGGAACGAATGGCTGAGAAGACGAATGCGCATGTATATCTGGAAGCAATGGAAGAAGCCGCGGACGAAGGTGCAGAACCTGCGAAAGCTTGGAGTGCCGGAGTGGCAGGCCTACCAATGGGGAAACACAAGGCTGGGTTACTGGCGAATCGCCGGAAGCGCAGTACTGAATCGCTCTGTAACAAACGAAAGGCTCGCACAAGCAGGGTATTATGACTTCCCTGCTCAGTACGAGCGCTTACGTCAAGTGCACTCAAACGGTTGAACCGCCGTGTACCGAACGGTATGCACGGTGGTGGTGTGCTGTGAAAGCTGCATCAGAGATGAGGGAAGGCCCCTCGACGGGGATCGAGTCAGGCGAACCCGTCAAACAGCCCTAAGCTGCTGCAATAAAGAGTTGTGGTAGTGAGCGTCTA
>NZ_JBHSEP010000042.1:0-4959 GCF_042654645.1 Cohnella hongkongensis
TAAGCCGTTTCCTCCTCCAAAATTGCCAGTAAAATTTGGATTTTCTTTATTTTCGACAATACCCTCGCAACCTTACTCACACATGGCTTTAACGATTCATTTTTGATTCAGGTGCGTGGAGCCTGATCGGAATCAAGCAAAAACGCCGTCGGCGTCGTCTAGACGCAGAATCGCATTTTTGTCGGAAGTGATTCAGATAAGGAAAGCTTTCTGAATCACTTAGAAAAGATCTACGATTCCTTGGAACAGATTGGAGAAGAAGTTGCCGATCGCCCTGAACAGCAATCTCCACCAGCTGGCCTTGTCCACTTCTTCCGCTGCGATCAGATCGATCGTTATCGTCTTGTCTTCCTGCGTGGACGGATCCTTATATTGATAGGTAACGGTTCCGACTTTGTCCCCTTGCGCGATCGGCGCGACGAGCGGATCCTCCGCAGGCTTGACCTCTTGAACGGACGGCTCGACGACGGCGCCTTTCGGAATAAGAACGGTCAGATCTGTCGCCGTGACGACCTGAACGGTCGTGGACTTACCTTTTTTGATCTTCAAGGTTTCATTCTCGGGGACGGGGGCTTTCGCTTCGATGATCGTTTTCTTCTCGAAGCCCTTAAAGCCGTAATCGAACAGCTTGGCCGTCTCCAAGAAGCGCTTGCCCTCTTCCGTCTTGCCGGGAACGCCCATGACCACAGCGATCAGACGCGTGCCGTCTCGGAGCGCGGTTCCCGTAAAATTCTGTCCCGCTCTACTGGTATGTCCGGTTTTTAATCCGTCTACGCCTTCATAGGCGAATTTGCGCAGCGTCGGGTTGTCCTTGTTGGTGCCGAGCATCCAGTTCCAGTTTTTCATCGGGTCCTTATCCCGCGGACGGAACTTGTATTCCTGCAGCTTCGAGGCCTCAAGGAATTCGGGATCGTCCTTAATAATCCGATAGGCGAGGATTGCCGAGTCTTTCGCGGACATCGTCGTCTCTCCGTCGACAGAGGTCGGACGGAACTTCTCCGGCATATCCGCGCGATCGAGGCCGGTCGAGTTAATGAAATGCGATTGCGTCATGCCGAGCTCGACCGCCGTATCGTTCATCATCTTGACGAACGCCTCTTCGGACCCGGCTACTTCTTCGGCCAGTTGAACGGTCGCATCGTTCGCGGAGTAGACCGCCATTGCGATGTAAAGCTCTTTAATGGTATGTTGGTCGCCTTGAGCGAGAAGTATCCGACTTCCAATTTGCTTGGCCGCATTTTCGCCGATCGTGACTTTGTCGTCCCACGACAGCTTGCCCTGCTTGACGGCCATGGAAACGATATATTCCGTCATCATTTTCGCCATGCTTGCGGGAGGTCTCGGCTCGTCTGCATTCAGTTGGTACAAAATCTGTCCGGACTCCGCATCCATAAGAATCGCGGATTCGGCTTCCAATTGGGGAGCGACAGGAAGCTCGTCCGCGGAGGCGAAGGAGGAAAACCCGAACATAAACACAAAGCTTGCAAGTGCGACAGCGGCAACGAACCGCTTCGACAGGAATGCTGAAGGCAATGATAATAGATGATGACGATTCAACGCATTCTCCCCTTTTTCGATAATAAAATACCTTTCCTATTGTAACATAGGCGCATCCAAGGAAAAAGCCGAAGGCCGGATGAATCCTGTCCCTTCGGCTTCCATATTCTCTCTGGCTCCCGCCCGGGGAAGTTACATGGAATAGTTAGGCGCTTCTTTCGTAATCTGAACGTCGTGAGGGTGGCTCTCGCGAAGGCCGGCTCCCGTAATTCGCACGAATTGCGTGTCGTTCTTCAGCTCTTCGATCGTCGCCGTTCCGCAGTAGCCCATGCCTGAGCGCAGACCGCCCAGCAATTGATGGATAATGTCTTTCAGCGGACCCTTGTAAGCAACCCGGCCCTCAATGCCCTCGGGAACGAGCTTGCTCTCGTTTTCCTGGAAGTAACGGTCCTTGCTGCCTTCCTTCATCGCCCCGATCGAACCCATGCCGCGATAGGACTTATACCGACGCCCTTGGTAGATCTCCGACTCTCCGGGACTCTCTTCGGTTCCCGCGAACAAGCTCCCGAGCATGACGCAGCTCGCGCCCGCCGCAATCGCCTTCGTAATCTCGCCGGAATATTTAATTCCGCCGTCGGCGATAATCGGGACGTTATACTCGCGGGCAACGGTCGCGCAATCGTATACCGCCGTAATCTGCGGAACGCCGATGCCGGCAATAATGCGGGTCGTGCAGATCGAGCCAGGCCCGATCCCGACTTTAACGACGGAAGCTCCAGCCTCGATCAGATCGCGCGTCGCTTCTCCCGTAGCGACGTTGCCCGCAATAATCGTAAGATCCGGGTACTTCTCCCGCAGCTTGCGAACCATCGATACGATATCGACGTGATGGCCATGCGCCGAATCGACGACGAGCGCGTCGACGCCGGCTTGCACGAGCGCTTCGGCGCGCTCGAACGTATCCTTGGACACGCCGACTGCCGCTCCGACCAACAAACGGCCGTGATGGTCTTTCGCCGCGTTGGGAAACTGGATCGCTTTCTCGATATCCTTAATCGTAATAAGCCCCTTCAACGTATTCGTCTCGTCGACCAGGGGCAGCTTCTCGATCTTATGACGCTGAAGAATGCCTTCTGCCTGTTGCAGCGTCGTGCCGACGGGAGCCGTCACCAGCTCTTCCCTCGTCATAACGTCTTTAATCTTAATGGAGTAGTCGTGAACAAAACGCAGGTCCCGATTGGTCAGGATGCCGACCAGCTTGCTGTCTCCGTCCACGATCGGCACCCCGGAAATGCGGTACTTCCCCATAAGCTCTTCGGCGTCATAAACGTGGTGCTCCGGCGTCAAGGAGAACGGATTCGTAATGACCCCGCTCTCGGAGCGCTTGACCCGATCGACCTCTTCCGCTTGCTGGGTTACGGACATATTCTTGTGGATAATGCCAATGCCGCCTTCTCGGGCGATCGCGATCGCCAAAGCCGATTCCGTGACCGTGTCCATCCCCGCGCTGATCAACGGAATGTTGAGCTTAACGGAAGGACTGAGCACCGTCGATACGTCCACGTCCCGCGGAAGGATGGAAGATTTGCGCGGAACAAGCAGCACATCGTCGAATGTAAGTCCTTCTTTGGCGAATTTGTTTTGCCACACAGCTGGTTACCCCCTATGGCCGGTTGCTTTTCCGGCTTTTGTCTCCGATTGATTATCGTCAATCTTAGCAGAGGCTACATAGGCTGTCAAGCACATTCGAAGCGTGGAAAACCGCACCAAATCGGCATTTTTCCTTCTTTGCGAAAGGCCTGCTACGTCTTAAATTCGGGATACCTGCAAGAGGAGTTCCACAGCATGTAGGAATGGATGCCCGCCTGACGCGCAGCCAGAATTTGCTCCCGAATTTGCGCCTGCCCGTATTTCTGATGCGGATGAATCCAGCTTGCGGTAAAGCTTTGCAGCCAAGGACGAATCTGGGCGGCCGCGGCGCCCTGGCTGCGAAGCTTGGCGTTGCGTGTCGCGGCATCCTTGAGCGCATGCTTCACGATCGTCCCCGGCGACAGATCGGGATGGGCGATTCCCCAGATTCCTTCCGAGTAATGAGACGGGTAGAGCATCGGAGATATGACGTCTGCAGCGGGGGCTATCGCCTGCCAGCTCTGCCCGATCCCCATATCGTCCTGCGATGAGCCAACCATTCCGAACACGTCCGCCGAGATCGGAACGCCGGCCTGGTGAAGCCTTGTTCTCGCTTGGTTCAGAAATGCGGCGATGACCTGAGCCTTGGACCGTCCATGCGTATCGGCGTATTTGACCTCACGATCGACCTTCGCCCCGTTCTCGGGAAAACGAACATAATCAAACTGAATCTCGTCGAACCCCAGCCCTGCCGCATATTCCGCCAAGGAGATTGCGTACTCCCAGCTCTCCTGCTTATAAGGGTCGATCCACCTCGTTCCGTTCTTATCCGACCAGATCGAGCCGTCTCTTCTCTTGAGCGTCCAAGCCGGCGCTGCCTTGGCTAGCTCCGGATTGTTGAAGGTTACGATTCTTGCGATCAGGTATATCTTCTTTCGCTTAAGCTCTCGAATAACGTCTCTGTAGCGCTTGGCCGCCTTCCGCTCCGACGGAACCGGTCTTACCGGCCCGTCCGGGCCTCCCTGCCGCAGCGGAGCCGTAAGTCCGGTACCGCTGTTGATATCCAGCACCATCGCATTCAGCTCGGTCCGATCGACCAGCTCGATCAATTCCTTCATGCGGCTTCCGTTGGCCACGTAAGAAGTCACATAGATCCCTCTGATCGCTCTTGGCGGCTTCTTCATCAAGAGGGACGAAGAGGCTGCGTTCTTGGCTTGCGGTTTGGCAGACTTGACGGGCTTCGTTCGCAAGTCGTTGACGGGCTGGTCGGCGACCTGCTTCAGACTTCTCTCCAGCCGATGAAGATCGTTCTTCGCTCCCGGATCGACCGTTGATTTCGAACAGCCCGAGCTCAGAACGGCGGCGGCAGCCAGCAACATAAAGACACAGATCTGGCGAAAGGCCGGCCGAGCAGCCATTGGCGACACCTCCCCGGTTATCAGAGTAACGGTATTGTTTGCATTCGAAGGAACCGTCCAGCATCTGAGTTTCTGGGAGATCAGGCGGAATCTGCATTCAAAGGCGCGAATTGGGGATAGACATTAAGGCCTATTACGGATTTAAAAAAGAAAAAGACACCTCCGTCGAGAAGGTGTCTGGGCTTGCGCCTTGAAAACCGGATGCGAACCAAACGTTGTCGTCGACGCGGCCAAGAAGCCGGTCTTCTACGCGAAGAAGAAGGTGAATTGCCTTGCTAGGCCATCCGTTTAGGATAAGCCCTCGACCGATTAGTACTCGTCAGCTCCACACGTTGCCGCGCTTCCACCCCGAGCCTATCAACCTGGTGTTCTTCCAGGGGTCTTACTAAGCTGGGAAATCTCATCTTGAGGCAGG
>NZ_JBHSEP010000043.1:0-2102 GCF_042654645.1 Cohnella hongkongensis
ATCTCGCCAAGCAGCCGCTCGAGCGTGCCGGCACGTTTGGCCTCGCCCAATCGCATCACGAGTTCCGCAACCGTATAGAACTTTACCGTCATGCCCAGCTCGCAGGCGCGCAGGCCGGCGGCAATCGCAAGATGAGTTTTGCCCGTCCCAACGGGGCCGTAGAGCACCAAATTACGTCGCCCCTCTATAAACGTGCCCTCCGTCAGATCGCTCCATTGCAAGGAACTGGGGAACTTGACGCCATGGCGTTCGTATCCCTCCAGCGTCTTATACACCGGAAATCCAGCTCGGCTAAGCAGTCTGGCGCGGCGGCTGCGTTCGCGGTTCTCCAACTCCTCGGTTAGTACACGGTGCAGAAACTCCTCCTGCTTCGGTGTCGCTTCGCTTTCGCATAACTGCACGGCACGCTGGCTGAGAACCAACTTCTTGCAATACGCCGAGATCTCGGCTCGCAGCGCCTCTCGCTCACGGACCACGCTCATGACCGCGCACCTCCCACAGGCTCCAGCATGCGGTCGTATACGCTTAGGTCCACATTCGGACTCTCCTCCGGCTCGAACGTCGAGAGCCTTGCAGCCAGCACGACGCAGCTTGCGCTCGTGAGCCGGCCGAGCCTCGTTGCTTCTTCCATCGCCTGCAGCGCCGTCTCAAAGCCATAGCGTTCGGACAGCTGCGACATCGTCGCCAGCGTCTCTTTGAGTTGGGCGCGTTCGAGCCCGTCCAAGCCATCGCGAAGCGGATCGGACAGGATGCCGCGCAGTTGGCTGTTGCGCCAGGCACCGGGATTATGCAGCAGGCGGCTGAGCGTCGTACGTACGTCCACGCTGTCTGTACGCTGTTTGCCGAACAGACGCTGGTGAATGGTAATCGGTTCACCGTCAGGATGAAGCGGCTCAATCGTATGGGCGCCAATCCGCACGACGATTTCCTTACCGGCCCATTCTGGTGACGAGGAATAGAAATGCTTGCCGTCGATGGAGAACTTGCCGTATCCGTCGGCTTTCACACGCGCATAGCGGCACGCCGCAAACGGATGCCGGGGAAGGTACGTCAACGCTTTACGGTCGTCTTCAAACAGCACATGAATGGAGACGCCTTTCTTGTAGTGTTCGCGATGCCAGTCTGCTTCGCAACGCACAAGAAGTACTTCATTAAAGGCTTGTACGTCCGTTACGGTCGGCAGAGGCACAAACAGATTGCGCCGGAAATAGCCGACTTTGTTCTCGACGTTCCCCTTTTCGTGGCCAGCATAGGGATTGCAGAATGTGACGTCAAAGCCGTAATGCGCCTTGAATCGCAGAAACAGTTCCGCCATCTGGACGTTATCGCTCACACGTCGTCCGACACCGCTCGCATTGTCAAAGATGAGCCGTCCAGGTACGCCTCCAATCCGGTGGAAGATATCCCGCAGACCTTGTGTGACGCATTCAGCGGTCTCCCCGCCAAACAGCTGGGTAAATCCGGCATTGCTATACGGGAAGGTGGCGCATAAAAACTTGCAGGTTCTCTTTTCGCCAGTTGCGTCGAAGTAGTCCGCTTCGCCAAAGTCCACCTGCATTTCGCCCGGCCGCCACTCCAACTCCAGCGTTCCCTCTTGAAACCGCGCTTCGCGGAGCCCTCGCACGTATCGCTGAACGAGCGGATAGGAAGCGTCATACTCCGGGCATTCTTCAACCAGCCGGTTGTGAATTCGCTGTGCTGTGTGCCGCTGCTTGTACCGATTTTTTCGATCCTCTTCCAGCCAGCTTTGAATCAGCGGTTTGTACGGATCCAGTTTGGAAGGAAGCGTCACTACCGCCTTCGGCTTCACTTCTTCGAACGTCTCAGACGCCATATACTTTCGCACCGTCTTTCGATCGATCTGCAGTCGATCTGCAATCGCACTAGGTCCAAGCCCCTTACGCTGCATCTCTTTAATCGTTTCGATCTGGCTCAACTTCAGCATCTCCCCATCCTCCGCTGCCCTTCGTCATCATCTACGTATAGGGTAGCGGAGTTGCTAGATTCGGTCGATTTCCCCACGATCAAAGTGGGGAATTTTGCACGATTTTTTTGGGGAAATCCGTTTGATCATTTTGGGTATTTTTATTTTACCGTACACA
>NZ_JBHSEP010000044.1:0-1812 GCF_042654645.1 Cohnella hongkongensis
TTCAGCGTACTATGTCAAGAAATTTTTTCTGAAATTTGAGCAACTCAAACACACCTAACCACTTACTTTTTCAAAAAGTTAGCAACCGACAGAGGAGCGATGCTTGGAACCGGCCTTTCTTGGACTTGAAAGGAAATAGCCTCGTTTTTCAATCCTGTAATGCAATCTGGCTGAGTGCAGAATAGACGCTAACGTACAATTCGCATTTACAGGACGAGGTGGATAAAGCTGAAACACGAGATCCTAAGGTCTCCAAGAAAGTGATCCGATCTTCCTCAGTCCCAGAAAGACCGGTTCCAAGGTATGATGTCGTTGTTATGACGCAACTAACGTAGGCATAATGCAACTGAATTTCAGTTTCTTATTGACTTCTTCAAGGATGCGGTATTCGGGACACTGCGATTGAAACGGTGTACGATCTCGCAGCATAGCAAATGCGATTTTGAGCATTTTATTGCCCATGGCTATGTAAATGGCCCGCTCATGCTTTCCACGTTGCTTCAGACGTTCGTGAAAGGGGTTGAGATCCTTGTTGTGCATACAGAGATTCTTGCCTGCTATGAATACCACATAGCGGAGGTGATCATTGCCCTGTTTGGAAATTTTGCGATAAGAACCGGCACCGCCGCCTGATTGCTTGACAATTGGATTTGTGCCAGCTTTCTTAATCAATTGGTTCCCGTTAGAGAACTGCGATACGTCGCCAATTTCGGCATAAAGTTCAGCTGCTGTCGATACCCCCATGCCGGGTACGGTAAGCAGCAGTCGCCCGTCTGTCTGAAGGAGAAGGCATTCGATCTCTTGCTCCAATGCTTCAATTTTGGCATCAAAGGCACGCAAGTCACGCAGCTTCATATGAAGCAGCAGGAGCTCGGGATGAAGGTCCAGCACGTTCCTGAATAAGGCTTGCTCAGCAATGTGCAGAAGCTTCTCAATGGCGGTGTTTCGCAGCTTCAGGTTGTGTTGAATGGAAAGCTTGCGAAGGCCGCTGGCGCCTAGTTCGAGCACTGCTGCGGGGTGCGGATAGTGTTCCATAAAGAAGAGGGAGGCCTTCCCCCAAAAATCGCTGAACACCTTAATTTTGCGAGCCTTACCATTGGAATGATCCGCATAACCTTGGTACTCGCGCCAGATGATGTCCATGAGTGAACGGATCTCCATACGCAGGGAGGAACGTTTACGGACTTCAGAGCGTCGCGCGCGTGTCAACACATGAAGTTGGCGGTGCAGTCCATCCAGCAGTTTGTTCTCTGTGGCTTTGTTGCTTTTGATAGCGTGGGCAATGGCGACTAAATCCAGATCGTCTGTTTTACACCAACTGAGCGCACTGGCGCGTTCCTCGAAGGTGGTGTAAGGGTTGAGAATCTGAACGAGATAGCCGCGCTTGGCCATTTCGCGGACGATGTCCTCGTAATAATGGCCCGTTGCTTCGACGCCTAGAAACAAGCGCACCGCCTGCGTGGCTGCAACCGCATGCTCAATCTTGCAGGTAAGTAGCTCCATACCAGAATCATTCACCGAGAAAAAGAAGGGCTTTTCAATGATGTCGCCGAAATAATTGCAGATCAGGGCTTTTTGGTGGAGCTTGGCCGCATCGATCGCTACGATGAGGACCTGCTCCAGGTTAGCACCTCTTAGTTGTTGACTGAACTTGGTTCCCTTAAGGCCTTGAATATTTAAGGATTTCCCCATGCGACTTCAACCTCCTAGGGTAGGGTAGGTAAGATTGAAGCTCTCTCTGTCGGGTGCTTCTTTCTTCGATAGTCGCTGGGGATTTCCTGTTCTAATCGGATTATATTACACGCCAGAAAG
>NZ_JBHSEP010000045.1:0-1714 GCF_042654645.1 Cohnella hongkongensis
GAGAAAAGTATATTTGAGTACATCGAAGTTTTCTACAACAACGAACGTATTCATTCGTCGATTGGCTATCTCACCCCATCTGATTTTGAACGACAATATTACTTTAATACGGTGAATCATTAAAATTCATGTCTACTATCTTGACAGAGATCCACTTTCCGCTAACTCTTTTTGTGTCCATCCCTCCTTGTACTCCCCAAACGAAACCGACTATTTCATGGCGGTTTCTTGTGTCGCGTTTTTTTCTGGACCCTCGGGGGGATCTGACTTCTTGATTGAACTTGCTGACGAAGCTGATTCGGTGGGGACAACCTTAGATGTAGAATCAGATGCCGTGCTCGTCCGCTTCGCTCCCTGCGCGCGGAACGAACCCCAATGTCCTCCTTCGGACCGGGCGACTCCCCATTCTTCTCCACAACAAAAAACTCTGACCTCGTGCGGTCAGAGTTTTTATGGTGGAGCCGAGGGGAGTCGAACCCCTGTCCGAAGACAACGCCACGAATGCTTCTACGGGTGTAGTGACAGATTTGATGTCACCCTGGGGACTCCCTGTCACAGGATTCCCTTCGGGTCAGCCTGATTGTCTTCTTCAGCTAGCCCCAGGCGGAGACTAGACAGCGTATCCCACTAAAGTTGAGCCCTTAGCCCGCCACATGGGCGATGGAGAGTAAGAGCCTGGAGGCCGTTATTAGGCGGCCAGAGCCAGAGATGGTTGTTTAGCTTTGCCGTTTATATTGGCTTCCGCGTTAGTGAAGCAGACGCAGCCCTACTACCCGCTACACACGCTCGTCCTGTCCCCGTCGAATCCATAAACGGCCCCGAAGTTGGGTTGCCGGACGCGTAGGCGCCGGAACTCCATAAGGTCACCCGCGACAGGATGATTAGAATCAAGCAGTGTTGCAAAACCTATTATAACACATCCATCGAGCCATTGCCCGTAATGTTGCTGCCAACGCTGGCACATTGTGCTCAAGCAGCCAACCGCCTTAGCAATATCATCGCATAAGCAATTAATTATACGTTTTTCTGCTTCTCCCGAAGAATCCGCTGGATGTCGCGCTGAGCGTCCCGTTTGGCGTCGGACTCGCGCTTGTCATACAGCTTCTTCCCTTTGCCGTAGCCGATCAGGCATTTGGCATAGCCGTTACGAACGTACACTTTAAGCGGGACCAAGGTGTATCCGTCGCGCTTCGTCAGGCCGAGCAGCTTGTGGATCTGCTCCTTATGAAGCAGAAGCTTCCTAGCCCTAGTGGGGTCCGAAGGATTGTGACGGTTGCCTTGCTCGAACGGACTGATGTGCATATTATGGAGGAAAATCTCGCCGTTGCGGATCGTCGCGAACGAATCGTTCAGATTCGCGCGGCCGGTGCGCAAGGATTTGATTTCCGTGCCCGTCAGCACCATCCCGGCTTCGTAGGTGTCCTCGATGAAGTAGTCGTGGGATGCTTTCTTATTCTGCGCCAACGGCTTGTCGTGCTGACTTTTCTTTCCCACTTCTCCTCACCTGCTCTCCCTAGAATTCCAAAATGCCGGAATTTTATTATACCACGCGGCGCACAGCGCCTTCAACAACCATTAGTTTGGGCCCAGGCTCCACGCATCGAAATTCCATCTATGCGTTTATTCGTGTGAAATCGAGCCTATTGTGATCCATATACAGATTAATCGATACGAACTTCCCTTTTTCGCATTACAGCAACGGAATGGCTCTAGT
>NZ_JBHSEP010000047.1:0-1540 GCF_042654645.1 Cohnella hongkongensis
CAAGTGAGAATGCCGGTATGAGTAACGAAAAGACAGGTGAGAATCCTGTCCGCCGAAAGCCTAAGGGTTCCTGGGGTAGGTTCGTCCGCCCAGGGTAAGTCGGGACCTAAGGCGAGGCCGAAAGGCGTAGTCGATGGACAACAGGTTGAAATTCCTGTACCACCGTAATCCGTTATGAGCGATGGGGGGACGCAGGAGGGAAGCGACGCGAGCCGATGGATGTGCTCGTCCAAGCCATGAGAGGGGTATGCAGGCAAATCCGCATGCCGTAACCTCAAGGGGTGATGGGGAGGGAAAATCACAGTACCGAAGGTCGTGTACCCACGCTGCCAAGAAAAGCCTCTAGCCAGGAGAAGGTGCCCGTACCGTAAACCGACACAGGTGGGCGAGATGAGAATTCTAAGGCGCGCGGAAGAACTCTCGTTAAGGAACTCGGCAAAATGACCCCGTAACTTCGGGAGAAGGGGTGCCTCGGTAGGGTGAATAGCCCGAGGGGGCCGCAGTGAAGAGGCCCAAGCGACTGTTTAGCAAAAACACAGGTCTGTGCGAAGCCGTAAGGCGAAGTATACGGGCTGACGCCTGCCCGGTGCTGGAAGGTTAAGGGGAGCGGTTAGGGGCAACCCGAAGCTGTGAACCGAAGCCCCAGTAAACGGCGGCCGTAACTATAACGGTCCTAAGGTAGCGAAATTCCTTGTCAGGTAAATTCTGACCCGCACGAATGGCGTAACGACTTGGGCGCTGTCTCAACGAGAGATCCGGTGAAATTTTAGTACCTGTGAAGATGCAGGTTACCCGCGACGTGACGGAAAGACCCCATGGAGCTTTACTGTAGCTTGATATTGAACTTTGGTACGGTCTGTACAGGATAGGTGGGAGCCGATGAAGCGGGGGCGCAAGCCTCTGTGGAGGCGCCGTTGGGATACCACCCTGATCGTATCGGAGTTCTAACCTGCTGCCCTGAATCGGGCAGAGGGACCGTGTCAGGCGGACAGTTTGACTGGGGCGGTCGCCTCCTAAAAAGTAACGGAGGCGCTCTAAGGTTCCCTCAGCGCGGTTGGAAATCGCGCGAAGAGTGCAAAGGCATAAGGGAGCTTGACTGCGAGACCGACAAGTCGAGCAGGGAGGAAACTCGGACTTAGTGATCCGGTGGTACCGAATGGAAGGGCCATCGCTCAACGGATAAAAGCTACCCTGGGGATAACAGGCTTATCTCCCCCAAGAGTCCACATCGACGGGGAGGTTTGGCACCTCGATGTCGGCTCATCGCATCCTGGGGCTGAAGTAGGTCCCAAGGGTTGGGCTGTTCGCCCATTAAAGCGGTACGCGAGCTGGGTTCAGAACGTCGTGAGACAGTTCGGTCCCTATCTGTCGCGGGCGTAGGAAATTTGAGAGGGGCTGTCCTTAGTACGAGAGGACCGGGATGGACGCACCGCTGGTGTACCAGTTGTTCCGCCAGGAGCACCGCTGGGTAGCCAAGTGCGGAAGGGATAAGCGCTGAAAGCATCTAAGCGCGAAGCCTGCCTCAAGATGAGATTTCCCA
>NZ_JBHSEP010000048.1:0-1446 GCF_042654645.1 Cohnella hongkongensis
CAGGCTCCACGCATCAAATTTCCAATGTCGCGTTGGTTCGTGCGAAATCGAGCCTGACATGATCCCTGTGAGCAATATTCGATAGCAACCTGCTTATTTCGCAAAACAATGACAAGCTGTCTCCAAGGCAATTTGTCATATTCAGGCTCTGAGCATCTGTCGATAAACAACCTTAGCTGTCATCCCAGATCAGTGGCAACAGCCACATCGGCAGCCATCGTATTTGTTCCTTGATCTCCTCCACCACTTCCGACAGTGGTATTTTCCATTCCCGAAAATGATGGAGATGGCCGAATAAAAAAGCGTAGAACAAATTCATGGCCATCACTTGAAAACCAAGCACGGCTTCAATGGCGATGGGATGATGAACGTAAGCATGATCCATGTGCCAGTATGTTTTCAAATCGTGAAATCCCATATTTTCAATGTCCCATCTTGCCGCTGCGATTCGAGATATCGTATCCGTACCGGCAGCACCTTTATCGATTGTGGTGCCCACCCAGCGTTCCAACACTTCTGTTTGCTTCTGTTTGATACCGCCCACAATGACGCTGTGCTCTGTCGTCCTCACCATCCTTACCATCCGAATGGGGACACGCAGTTGCTCCCAACTGGTGAAGTCCGACTCATCCCATGCCTGAACAACCACCGGATTTCCAGACGAATCCTTCTCCAGCCAAGCCACATCTGGCGATCTTGCCTCAAACAATCCCCTCGCATCCTTCATAACCCGCCGCCGTTCTTCCTTCATCCGAACCACGACGTGTTGGTGATGATCCAAAGCCTCGTGAATCAACGGGGCCTGCGCATACAAAGCGTCGAGCGTCAGTACATCCGCGAGAACGCCGTGTCGCTCCGCGCTTTGGTGAATGAGCCGCTTGGCCGCCGCAACTTCGCCTTCCGCTTTATCCGATCCGTCTTTCTTTTTAAGAAGCTCCGTTTCGTAAACGATCCGCGGATCTCCTCCAACCTTCTGCAGAAACACCGCGCGATGAAAATATTCGGTCTCTCCGGTCGTCAGCTGCCGTGTTAAGCATTCCTCGCAGCAACGGCTTTTACTGGAGAACATCTCCACACCGTCGATGGCTGCCACCCGCCATCCATCGATCGTCCCCTGACGCGGCCCTTTGTTCTGCTTGAATTTCGCGACGAACAGCTCATGGTTTGCTCGATGACTTTCCATGTCCCACTTCATGAGCGCTTGCCTTACCGCATCATGCGAAGGCATCTTTTCCTTGGCCGGTACGAGCTGACGAAACCGGCCTTTCTTCACATTCCGGTCTAACTCCTCCATGCTGCGCAAGCGAAACAAAAAGAAAAAGAGCATAACCACGAAAATCGTTGAAGAGCTGATATTTGGGTTACGTCTTCCGTCTTTTGCCTGCTTGACCATTGTTCTAAGTTGGTATATTTTGGAGGAGTGAGAGACTAGTTCTCTTGCCCACT
>NZ_JBHSEP010000049.1:0-1439 GCF_042654645.1 Cohnella hongkongensis
TGGCGTCAGCAGTTGCTCAGACATCCATCGCGTTTGTTCTTTGAGCTCTTCCACCACTTCGGTCTGCGGTATTCCCCGTTCTCTGAAATGATGGAGATGACCAAATAAAAACGCATAAAACAAATTCATGGCCATAATCTGAAAACCAAGTATTGCTTCAATGGCGGTCAGATGATGCACGTAAGCGTGATCCATGTGCCAGTATGTCTTCAGGTCGTGAAACCCCATGTTTTCAATGTCCCATCTTGCCGCTGCTATTCGAGATATCGTATCCGTACCGGCAGCACCTTTATCGATTGTGGTCCCTACCCATCGTTCCAATATTTCAGTTTGTTTATGTTTAATGCCGCCAACAATCACGTTTCGCTCTGTCATACGTATCATCCGAATCATCCGAAAAGGGACACGTAGTTGCTCCCAACTGGTAAAGTCCTCCTCATCCCATGCCTGCACCAACACCTGGTTACCGCTTGAGTCCTTTTCCAGCCAAGCTACATCCGGCGATCTCGATTCAAACAGCCCTCTTGCATCCTTCATGATTCGTCGTCGTTCTTCCTTCATGCGTACCACGACGTGTTGGTGATGATCCAAAGCCTCGTGAATCAACGGGGCCTGCGCATACAAAGCGTCGAGCGTCAGCACATCCGCTAGAACGCCGTGTCGCTCTGCACTTTGGTGAATGAGTCGCATGGCCGCAGCAACTTCGCCTTCCGCTTTATCCGACCCGTCCTTCTTTTTTAGAAGCTCAGCTCCATAAACAATTCGCGGGTCTCCTCCGACCTTCTGCAGAAACACCGCCCGGTGAAAATACTCGGTTTCCCCAGTCGACAGTTTCCTCGTTAAACATTCGTTGCAGCAGCGGCTTTTACTTGCAAACAGCTCCACTCCGTCGATTGCAGCCGTCCGCCAACCGTTGATGGCACCTTTCCATGGTCCCTTGTTATGTTTGAATTTAGCGATAAACAACTCGTGGTTAGCTCGGTGGCTCTCTAAGTCCCACTTCATTAACGCTTGCCTTGCCGCATCATGTGACGGCATCTTTTCCTTAGCCGGTACAAGCTGTCGGAACCGGCCTTTCTTCACATTCCGGTCCAACTCCTCCATGCTGCGCAAGCGAAACAGAAAGAAGAAGAGCATAACCACGAAAATCGTTGAAGAGCTGATATTTGGGTTACGTCTTCCGTCTTTTGCCTGCTTGACCATTGTTCTAAGTTGGTATATTTTGGAGGAGTGAGAGACTAGTTCTCTTGCCCACTGTCTGGTCACAGTGGCCTCACCTCCTATGGTTGGTTGCCATTAGGAGGTTTCTCTATTTAAGCCGTTTCCTCCTCCAAAATTGCCAGTAAAATTTGGATTTTCTTTATTTTCGACAATACCCTCGCAACCTTACTCCCACATGGCTTTAACGATTCATTTTTGATTCAGGTGCGTGGAGCCTG
>NZ_JBHSEP010000050.1:0-1113 GCF_042654645.1 Cohnella hongkongensis
TTGATCCGGAGATTTCCGAATGGGGAAACCCAGCTGCGGTAATGCGCAGTTACCTTCGACTGAATCCATAGGTCGATGGAGGCAGACCAGGGGAACTGAAACATCTAAGTACCCTGAGGAAGAGAAAACAACAGTGATTCCGTCAGTAGCGGCGAGCGAAAGCGGATTAGCCCAAACCAGGGAGCTTGCTCCCTGGGGTTGTGGGACGTCTCATGTGGAGTGATAAAAGGGAAGGTTAGGCGAAGAGGTCTGGAAAGGCCCGTCGTAGAAGGTAACAACCCTGTAACCGAAAGTCTTCCCTCTCCGAGACGGATCCCGAGTACCGCGGGACACGAGAAACCCCGTGGGAATCCGGCAGGACCATCTGCCAAGGCTAAATACTCCCTGGCGACCGATAGCGAAGCAGTACCGTGAGGGAAAGGTGAAAAGCACCGCGGGAGCGGAGTGAAAGAGAACCTGAAACCGTGCGCTTACAAGAAGTCAGAGCCCGATTAAGGGGTGATGGCGTGCCTTTTGTAGAATGAACCGGCGAGTTACGTTCACGTGCAAGGTTAAGCTGAAGAGGCGGAGCCGAAGGGAAACCGAGTCTGAATAGGGCGAATAAGTACGTGGGCGTAGACCCGAAACCGTGTGATCTACCCCTGTGCAGGGTGAAGGTGCGGTAACACGCACTGGAGGCCCGAACTCGTGAGCGTTGAAAAGCTCTGGGATGACGTGGGGGTAGGGGAGAAATTCCAATCGAACTCGGAGATAGCTGGTTCTCCCCGAAATAGCTTTAGGGCTAGCCTCGAGGTGAGCATCATGGAGGTAGAGCACTGATTGGGTGCGGGGCCCGCCAAGGGTTACCAAGTCCAGTCAAACTCCGAATGCCATGGATGTATACTCGGGAGTCAGACGGCGAGTGCTAAGATCCGTCGTCAAGAGGGAAAGAGCCCAGATCATCAGCTAAGGTCCCCAAGTGTGTGTTAAGTGGGAAAGGATGTGGAGTTGCGAAGACAACCAGGATGTTGGCTTAGAAGCAGCCACCATTTAAAGAGTGCGTAATAGCTCACTGGTCGAGTGACTCTGCGCCGAAAATGTAACGGGGCTAAACACACCACCGAAGCTATGGCA
>NZ_JBHSEP010000051.1:0-1111 GCF_042654645.1 Cohnella hongkongensis
TGGATTGTCAACAGTAAATCAGACAATTTTTTTAAGGGCTTCTTGTCGGTACTGAACAGGCGTCATATAGCCTAAGGTGCCATGGATGCGATGCTTGTTGAACCAATTCACATAGTCATCTAATTCCAATTCCAAATGACGGAGACTCTGGAAGGTCATTTGGTTTACAAACTCTGTTTTCATGATTTTATAGGTGGCTTCAGCCACCGCATTGTCGTAGGGACAGCCTTTCATACTCAGAGACCGACCGATTTTAAACGTCCCCAGGAGCTCGTCCATCTTATGATTCTTGAACTCGCTGCCACGGTCGGTATGGAACCATTGAATCTTGGATAGATCACCCTTAACGGTCGCGAAGGCGCGTGTAATCAGAGCAGCGTCCTTGTTCGGACCTGCACTTTGGCCAATGATTTCTCGATTAAACAGATCCACCAGTATACAAATGTAATGCCATCTGTTCTGAACTTTCACATACGTCAAATCACTGACGACGAAGCGTTTAGCTTCCGTTTGATCAAACTCTCTCTTTAGAACATTAGTTGTCATCGCTTCGTTACAGGACGATTTCTGGGGCTTATATTGCGCCACCGTGTAAGTGGAGACGAGCCCTTGCTCTTTCATGATGCGGCCAATGCGTCGTCTAGAGATGATGAATCCGCGCTCGTGGAGCTTCACTTTGAGTTTGCGTGTGCCATAAGCTTTTCGGTTCTTGAGAAAGATATCCACAATAGCTTCAGTGACATCATCTTCAGCAGCTCGTTCTTGAGCGTCATAATAATAGGTACTTCTTGCGATTTGCAGGACGTCGCACATTGCTGATACCGAGTATTTATCACGGTTGTTCTGGATGATAGCTACTTTCGTCCCATGATCAGCGCGGCTTGCTTTAAAATATCAACCTCCATCTTCAGGCGCTGGTTCTCCTTTCGCAAAGCAATCAGTTCCTCTTCTTCTGACGAGCGATTGTCCTTCTCCTTGAAGGAGCCCGTTGTCTGGGATTGGCTGATCCAGCGGTCTAAAGCAGAAGCTGTGAGGTCATATTCCTCCACAATTGCTGCTCTGGTCTTCCCATTTTCATAGAGCTGTACCATCTGTTTTTTAAATTCAGTTG
>NZ_JBHSEP010000052.1:0-987 GCF_042654645.1 Cohnella hongkongensis
CCTTCGCCGGGCTCGCGGCCACATTTACCGTTACGGTGTAATTCTGCGTGGAGCCATCCGCCGCGGTCACCGTATACGTCACCGGATTGGTGAAGTTACGCGCGACTCCGCTATTCGGCGAGATGCTCGCTCCCGTATGCGCAATCGTCGGGGTTAGCGACGTGACGTCCGTTCCATAAGGAACAGTGATGGTAATCGTGCGACTCGCTTCGTTCACCGTTCCCGTCACTGCCGGGCTTGCGAAGCTGAACGCCGTGATCGCCTTCGCAGGGTTCGCTGCCACATTCACGGTTACCACATAATTCTGCGTGGAGCCATCCGCCGCGGTCACCGTATAGGTCACCGGATTGGTGAAGTTCTGCGCAGCGCCGCTGTTCGGCGAGATGCTTGCTCCTGTGTGCGTAATCGTCGGCGTTAGCGATGTGACGTCCGTTCCATAGGGCACGGTTACAGTAACCGTGCGACTCACTTCGTTTATCGTTCCAGCAGCAGACGGTGTCGCGAAGCTGAACGCCGTGATCGCCTTCGCCGGGCTCGCGGCCACATTTATCGTTACGGTGTAATTTTGCGTGGAGCCATCCGCCGCGGTCACCGTATAGGTCACCGGATTGGTGAAGTTCTGCGCAGCGCCGCTGTTCGGCGAGATGTTTGCTCCTGTGTGCGTAATCGTCGGCGTTAGCGATGTGACGTCCGTTCCATAAGGAACAGTGATGGTAATCGTGTGACTCGCTTCGTTCACCATTCCCGTCACTGCCGGGCTTGCGAAGCTGAACGTGGTGATCGCCTTCGCCGGGCTCGCGGCCACATTTATCGTTACGGTGTAATTCTGCGTGGAGCCATCCGCCGCGGTCACCGTATAGGTCACCGGATTGGTGAAGTTCTGCGCAGCGCCGCTGTTCGGCGAGATGTTTGCTCCTGTGTGCGTAATCGTCGGCGTTAGCGATGTGACGTCCGTTCCATAAGGAACAGTGATGGTAATCGTGCGAC
>NZ_JBHSEP010000053.1:0-760 GCF_042654645.1 Cohnella hongkongensis
GGTAACCCGCAAGGGAGCCAGCCGCCGAAGGTGGGGTAGATGATTGGGGTGAAGTCGTAACAAGGTAGCCGTATCGGAAGGTGCGGCTGGATCACCTCCTTTCTAAGGAGCTCTTCGGAGCTATAAAAGACCACGGCCCAGTTGCAACCGCTAGCGTTAGTCGAAGACTAGAGCTCGGTTGTCGACAGAGGGAGTGGCAAACCGTTTCTTACGCTCAAGTTCAGTTTTGAAGGAGCAATCCTTCAACTTGCACCTTGAAAACTGGATAGCGAACCAAACCGTATGCAGCCAAATGGCTGTCATACAAGCGCGAAGAAGAATGAAGCATCTTGCCTTACGAGTGTCAACCACGCACATGCTTTCATGTGTGATGTAAGCGAAGGGATGTCGGTTTTGGACGACTCGCGGATATGCGTTACTGCGCCCGGCTACGGGAGCCTGGTAACGAGGATCCGCCGGAGATCCAAACACCGATATCCCGGAGCTGACTGACAACTGAAGTTTGTCCTTACGGCCAAACTTAGCAGTTGCAGTAGGTTAAGCTAATAAGAGCGCACGGAGGATGCCTAGGCGCCAGGAGCCGATGAAGGACGCGACGAACAGCGATATGCTTCGGGGAGCTGTAAGTGAGCATTGATCCGGAGATTTCCGAATGGGGAAACCCAGCTGCGGTAATGCGCAGTTACCTTCGACTGAATCCATAGGTCGATGGAGGCAGACCAGGGGAACTGAAACATCTAAGTACCCTGAGGAAGAGAAA
>NZ_JBHSEP010000054.1:0-696 GCF_042654645.1 Cohnella hongkongensis
TTGAAATGAGAACAAATGTTTGGTATACTCGAAATAAGAACAAATGTTCCTTTCAAAGGGGGCGTTCCGCTTGATGTCCATTCGCAAGTTTATGGCTTGTTTTCCCGACGAGCCGGCCTGCCGGGATTTCTTGTTTCACGTCCGCTGGCCGCGCGGCTTTATCTGCACCAAGTGCGGCGAGATGCGATACTGTCTGATCAAGACGCGGAACGTCTACGAATGCGCCAATTGCAAGACGCAAACCTCCATTACCGCCAACACCTTGATGCACCGCACCAAGCTTCCTCTTCGCTGTTGGATGGTTGCGATCTTTTGGGTCGTCTCGGGCAGACGTTGCTCCGCCCGCCTGCTTGCCCGTACGCTCAAGCTGCAATATCGGACAGCTAGACGTCTGCTTCACAGGATCCGTCTGGCGATGTACAAGGTCGAGTCCGCGCCCCTGTTCGACTTCTGGAACCGCGAGAAACGCTCGGCCCAGCAGCCGGTCGTCAGGCGGGCCATGCAGCTGATGTTCAGAAAAGCCCGCTCCTTCACTCGACGCTACTACGGTCGCGTCTCTCCTTGGAGGCGGCCGTACTACTTTTGCGAATATCGCTTCCGCAGCACCCACGCCCACAATCCCTCCGGGGCGTTCATGATGCTGGCTACGAGCGCCTGCGCCACCATCTATACGCATAACGAGTACGGGAGGCTTCG
>NZ_JBHSEP010000055.1:0-605 GCF_042654645.1 Cohnella hongkongensis
GTAAGGCAAGATGCTTCATTCTTCTTCGCGCTTGTATGACAGCCATTTGGCTGCATACGGTTTGGTTCGCTATCCAGTTTTCAAGGTGCAATCGAGCGACCGTAAGGTCGTCTTCCGCACATCAACCGCTGCCGATGTGCGAGGGTGTAGATGGTGGAGACAAGGAGGATCGAACTCCTGACCCCCTGCGTGCAAGGCAGGTGCTCTCCCAGCTGAGCTATGTCCCCATATGCAATTGGTTGGCCTTAGTGGACTCGAACCACCGACCTCACCCTTATCAGGGGTGCGCTCTAACCAGCTGAGCTAAAGGCCATCGTTATCGGCTGCTTGGCTCACCCGGCTTGGCGACGTCCTACTCTCCCAGGACCCTGCGGTCCAAGTACCATCGGCGCTGGAGGGCTTAACGGTCGTGTTCGGGATGGGTACGCGTGGAACCCCTCCGCCGTCATCACCAAACCGGATTTGCAGCGGTACAACCGCTCTGCGGCCGCACCCGAAGGATTGCTCCTTCAAAACTGAACTTGAGCGTAAGAAACGGTTTGCCACTCCCTCTGTCGACAACCGAGCTCTAGTCTTCGACTAACGCTAGCGGTTGCAACTGGGCC
>NZ_JBHSEP010000056.1:0-578 GCF_042654645.1 Cohnella hongkongensis
TCTTAAATGCTGTTATAACTACCTGCTTTGGAATGTTAAATGGCTTGCTCTCTTTCATCGAATCCTCCTGTTAACCAGTTGTTCTCTGCTTCGAGCTGAATGATGACGCCCCTTCGCTCCATTGCCATTACAGCAACTTCATGACTACTACAGGCGCCTCCGCCCCTGCATCACGCCTCGCTATTTCGACCTCGTCTTTCTGTGACTTGTGTCTTTTCACTTGTCATCGTAATGCAGGTTCCTGTGTTCCACATCAGAGCCTGATATGCACTCATGCTGCCTTAATACCGTTTGCCGAGCAGTCAGCCTCCAGGTCTACTTCTGCTCTTGTCCCTGCCTAGTGGTGAACAACAGGTTTTGACAAAACTTTACGCTATCGATACTTCATCAGCAGTTCACTTTCGTTCATCTTTGCATATCTCACATGATTGCTTATAGCAACCTTTTTCCCTAGACGCTCACTACCACAACTCTTTATTGCAGCAGCTTAGGGCTGTTTGACGGGTTCGCCTGACTCGATCCCCGTCGAGGGGCCTTCCCTCATCTCTGATGCAGCTTTCACAGCACACCACCACCGT
>NZ_JBHSEP010000057.1:0-572 GCF_042654645.1 Cohnella hongkongensis
TTTGCCGTTCGGTGGCCTCGCGGCTTTATTTGTACCAAGTGCGGCGAGTCCAAGTACTGCTTGATCAAGACGCGCAACGTCTACGAATGCGCCCACTGCAAGACCCAGACCTCTATTACTTCCAATACGCTGATGCATCGCACGAAGCTGCCCTTGCGCTTCTGGATGATCGCCTTCTATTGGGTCGCTTCCGGACGGCGGTGCTCCGCCCGAAGGCTTGCCCTCACGTTGCGAATTCAGCATCGCACGGCGGCCAGACTGCTTCGCAAGGTTCGCCTGGCTATGCACAAGTCGGAGCACACGGCTCTGCTGGACTTCTGGAACCGGGAGAAGCGCTCGGCTCAGCTGCCGATCGTAAGGCGGGCCATGCTGATGATGTACCGGAAGGCTCGCGCCTTCATTCGGACCTACTACGGCCGCCGCATCCCCGCATGGAGCCGGCCTTATTACTATTACGAATACCGCTTCCGATGCAACAACGCCCACGCTCCCGTTCAGGCGCTCAGCAGCCTTATTCTTGGCGCTTGCACCACGATCTACACCCTGAACGAGTACGGCATGCTCCGGGAGAG
>NZ_JBHSEP010000058.1:0-572 GCF_042654645.1 Cohnella hongkongensis
GTCACCGGATTGGTGAAGTTCTGCGCAGCGCCGCTGTTCGGCGAGATGTTTGCTCCTGTGTGCGTAATCGTCGGCGTTAGCGATGTGACGTCCGTTCCATAAGGAACAGTGATGGTAATCGTGCGACTCGCTTCGTTTATCGTTCCAGCAGCAGACGGTGTTGCGAAGCTGAACGCCGTGATCGCCTTCGCAGGGCTCGCGGCCACATTTACCGTTACGGTGTAATTCTGCGTGGAGCCATCCGCCGCGGTCACCGTATACGTCACCGGATTGGTGAAGTTACGCGCTACGCCGCTTGTCGGCGAGATGCTTGCTCCTGTGTGCGTAATCGTCGGCGTTAGCGATGTGACGTCCGTTCCATAAGGAACAGTGATGGTAATCGTGCGACTCGCTTCGTTTATCGTTCCAGCAGCAGACGGTGTCGCGAAGCTGAACGCCGTGATCTCCTTCGCCGGGCTCGCGGCCACATTTACCGTTACGGTGTAATTCTGCGTGGAGCCATCCGCCGCGGTCACCGTATACGTCACCGGATTGGTGAAGTTACGCGCGACTCCGCTATTCGGCGAGATGCT
>NZ_JBHSEP010000059.1:0-507 GCF_042654645.1 Cohnella hongkongensis
AGTCATAACCACCGGCTTAGCCGGTGGCTTCCATCAGCCCTATAAGGGCATGGTACTAGCAAGCGCCTAAGAAGGCGCCCTGAAAGTCTGCCAACCGCGAGCGGTCTCGGGCTTGCCCCTTAAAGGGGCTTTTTTACTTGCCCTCTCCTACCGACTCACCCGTAAACGGGTCGAACAGTTCTTTCATCGTGAGTTGTTCGTAGTTCTTATCTTCTGTTAGCTGATTCCGAATGTTTTCGGCGATCGCTTTCCTGTTACGTCCTACCGTATCCACAAAGTATCCTCTACACCAAATCTGTCGATTTCCGTAGCGTTACTTCAGATTTGCAAACTTATCAAAGATCATGAGCGAACTTTTTCCCTTCAAGTTTCCCATGAATTCCGACACGCTCAACTTTGGTGGAATACTCACCAACATATGAATATGATCTGGACACGCTTCTGCTTCGTGGATCTCTACACCTTTGCGCTCACATAATTCTCGAATGATTTTCCCAATTTCTCGCT
>NZ_JBHSEP010000060.1:0-500 GCF_042654645.1 Cohnella hongkongensis
GTTTGGCGTTCGTTGTGGCCTTATACTTTTTGACCGTTCTGGATCGCCACTGCTGCTTGTTCATGATCCTTGTCACCGTTCTCTCGGAGATCACGACGCCTTGCTGGCGGAGCTTACTGGCGATCTTGGGACTGCCGTAGAGCCTTCGGGATTGCTCGTAGACTTCCTTGATCTGATCGGTCCATTCCTTGTGCTGACGCTCTTGGTCACTCGTGGGGCGATCCCTCCATTTGTAATACCCGCTACGAGATACTTGCAATACGTGGCACATCTTCTCCAGTCGGTACTCGGAGCGGTATTCATGGATGAATGTATATTTTACCGACGGTCTTTCGCGAAGAAGTGCATCGCTTTTTTTAAGATTTCGTTCTCCTCTTGCAAGTCTCGGATCTGCTTTTGCAATTCGCGCAATTGATGATCTTCAGACTTAAAGGCTTGCGCTGCAACGATTTCCGGCTCACTGCCGTACTTCTTCATCCAGCCATATACCGTATTGTCCT